>DTYK01000247.1 GCA_012961925.1 Candidatus Latescibacterota bacterium | reverse complement strand
TAAATTTTAATCAAATTTCCCTTAAAAGTCAAGCGCTTTTTTCTTGCGGGTTGGAAAGGCGAGAATGCCTTCCACGGCGGCAAAGAAGGATATCAATCTCGTTGTCCCATCGGTTCGCATCTGTAGGTCGTTGATCTTCGGATTTTCCTTGACAGACAACGAAGAAAGAATTATTTTTAATATAAATTTTATAGGAAAAGGGGGAGGGATATGAAAAAGATCGGTATTTTGACCGGTGGTGGTGATGCGCCAGGACTTAATGCCGTAATCAGAGGTGCAACGGTAAAGGGGATTAAGGAAGGGTATGAGGTGATCGGGTTCAGGCTCGGATGGGCGGGCACATTGAACAAGGATTACCAGCCTCTCACCCTGAGCGATGTGGAAGACATCCACCGACAGGGTGGGACAATCCTGGGCTCCTCGAGGACAAATCCTGCAAAGCTGGAGGATGGACTTCAAAAGGTGAAGAACAATCTGGAGGAACTGGATATCTACGCCCTGATTGCCTCCGGCGGCGAGGATACCCTCGGTGTAGCAAACAAGCTTTACGGACTGGGTGTTAGAGTTGTTGGTGTACCAAAGACCATTGATAATGACCTGAGCGCCACCGACTATACATTTGGGTTTGATACAGCTATCAATCGTGTAATGGAGGCACTGGATCGGCTCCATACCACGGCAAAATCACACCAGCGTGTAATGGTCGTCGAGATTATGGGTAGACATTCCGGATGGATGGCCCTCTACGGGGGCATAGCCGGAGGAGCCCATATGATTTTGCTTCCTGAAGAGGAATTTGACTATCAGGATGTCTGTGATCTCATCAAAAGGCGCTACGATGAGGGGAATAAGTACGCAATAATAGCTGTTGCTGAGGGATCGGTCTGCCCGCAATTGGAGAAGGAGGGGCAAGAGGCGCCACGGGACGATTTTGGCCATGTTGTATTCACAAAGAGGAAAAGAGGGGTGGCCGAGATCCTGGCCGATAAGATCGAGGAGGTCACAGGAATAGAAACAAGGCAAGTGGTTCTCGGACATTTGCAAAGAGGGGGAGATCCGTCAGCTTTCGATCGGGTGCTGGCGACCCGATTAGGCGTGAAGGCGGTGGAGATGATCAGAGATGGAGAATTTGGCCGGATGGCCTCCATTCGAGGCGATCAGGTCGTCTCGGTATCCCTCGAGGAGGCGGTTGGCAGGCTGAAGACCGTTGATGAGGGAAGATATGAACTTGCAAAGCTCTTTTTTGGATGAGGAGTTGCATAAGAGGCGAAGGTAAGTCGTTGGACCACCAGGGACGGGACGTATGAAAGGTGTGTTGGAGCCCGCAAGACTGTGGTTTATGAGGAAAAGGAGGGAATGATGGCGATAAGGCTTGGGATAAATGGCTTCGGGAGGATTGGCAGGCTAACCTTCCGTGCGGCTATGGAAGATGGTGATGTTGAAGTTGTGGCCATCAATGATATAACGGATGCCAAGACTCTGGCTCACCTTTTGAAATATGACTCTATCCATGGGAAATATCCAGGTTCTGTTAAAGCCGGTGATGATTCCATTATTGTTGACGGTAAGCAGATAAGGGTCCTTTCGATCAAGGATCCTGCTCAGCTCCCCTGGAAGGATCACGGCGTAGAGGTCGTCCTTGAATCTACAGGCATCTTCAGAAAGAGGGCTGAATGTGAGAAGCACCTGGACGCAGGGGCTCGAAAGGTCCTCCTCTCCGCCCCTGCCAGGGACAAGGTGGACGCAACTATAGTTGTTGGAGTTAACGACAAGGTCTTAAAGGATTCCCATAGAATAGTTTCGAATGCCTCCTGTACGACCAACTGCTTTGCACCGCTGGTAAAGGTGCTTAATGATCGGTTTGGCATCGTGAAGGGTCTGATGACCACTATACATGCTTATACAGGTGATCAGAGGCTGCTTGATGCGCCCCATAAGGATCTCCGTAGGGCTAGGTCTGCCATGTCAATCATCCCTACGAGCACCGGCGCAGCCAAGGCGATCGGTGAGATAATTCCGGAGCTTTCCGGCAAACTTGACGCTGTGGCGATGAGGATACCGGTTCCGGACGGGGCAATGGTCGATTTTGTTGCGCAACTCCAACAGGATGTTACCGTTGAAGATGTAAACCAGGCCATGAGGGAGGCAGCAGAGGGTGAACTCAGTGGCATCCTGGAATATTCGGACGAACCCTTGGTATCGGCTGATATCATCGGTAACCCCCACTCATCTATCTTTGATTCTGCCTTAACAAATGTGATCGGCGGGAACCTGGTTAAGGTGGTCGCTTGGTATGACAATGAATGGGCTTATTCAAAGAGGTGTGTTGACCTGTTAAAGCTTATGGCGAAGTAGCCGAAAGGAGCCGGGGGATGGCCAAGTTAGGGGTTAGCGACTTGGGATTGAAAGGGAAGCACGTGTTGATGAGGGTGGACTTCAATGTTCCCCTGGATGATAATGGAGAGATTACTGACGATACCCGTATCAAGGAAGCACTTCGCACCATCAGGTATATTATTGAGGCTGGAGGTAAACTTGTCTTGATGTCCCATCTGGGGCGCCCGAAAGGAAGGGTGGTGCCGGCACTGTCACTTGCGCCGGTCGCCGAGCGTCTCTCCCAACTTCTTGGACAGCCTGTGAGGCTTGCACCGGACTGTGTGGGCCCCGAAGTGGAAAGGCTTGTAGCCCACATGCGAGATGGCGATGTCATCCTGCTTGAGAACCTCCGGTTCCACCCAGAAGAGGAGAAGAACGACCCGGATTTTGCACGTAGCCTTTCCCGGCTTGGAGAGATCTATGTCAACGATGCATTTGGGACAGCACACAGGGCACATGCATCAACTGTTGGCGTGGCATCATTCTTTGATCAGCGTGCGGCAGGATTTCTTATCCAAAAAGAAATTAGATATTTAGGAGAGGCCCTGGCGAACCCCAGGCGTCCGTTCGTCGCTATCATCGGTGGTGCAAAGATTTCGGGGAAGATAGAGGTGATAAACAACCTTCTGGATAGGGTTGACACTCTATTGATCGGCGGTGGTATGTCTTATACGTTTTTCAAAAGCCAGGGACTTGAGATAGGCAAGTCCATCTTTGAGGTCGACAAGGTGGAGCTTGCGAAACAGATCCTCCAGAAGGCAGATGCTACAGGGGTAGAGCTATTGCTCCCAGTCGACTGTGTGATAGCCGACCAGTTCTCCGGTGATGCGGCTACAAAGGTGGTTGATCGGGAGGGTATCCTGCCCGACTGGCAGGCCATGGACATCGGCCCTAAGACAATAGGCCTGTTCGAAGGGAAAATTGAAGGCGCTGAGACGATCTTCTGGAACGGGCCGGTAGGTGTATTTGAGTTTGATAGATTTGCGGTAGGGACCAATGCTATAGCCCATGCCCTTACAAAGGCAACCCAGAGGGGTGCAGTCACCATAGTCGGTGGGGGAGATTCGGCGGCGGCCATTGTCAAAGCCGGGCTGAAAGATAAGATCTCCCACATCTCGACGGGCGGCGGTGCCTCCCTTGAATACTTAGAAGGAAAGCCTTTGCCGGGGATAGCGGTGCTTAATGAGAAGGGATAGATGAGATGCGGAGACCTATTGTCGCTGGAAACTGGAAGATGAACAAGACGGCCCAGGAGGCAGTCGCCCTGGTTGTAGAGCTGAAGGAGCTGGTGTCTGATGTAAAGGATGTTGAGATTGTCCTGTGTCCTCCCTTTACTGCCCTTGAGGCGGTCAGCAGATGTATCGAGGGGAGCGATATCTGCCTTGGAGCACAGGACATGTTCTGGGAGAAGAGTGGGCCCTATACTGGGGAGGTCTCAGCGGAAATGCTGTTGACATTAGGCTGTAAATATGTTATATTGGGTCATTCGGAGAGACGTACCCATTTTGGAGAGACAAACCAGACGGTGAATAGGAAGGTGAAGACTGCCCTCGAGTCGGGACTGGTCCCTATAGTATGCGTTGGTGAAAGACTGGAGGAACGGAGGTCGGGGGATGCCAAAAAGGTTGTTGAGGATCAGGTGACCCGGGCGTTCGATGGTGTTCCTCTCGGCGGCGCCGAGAGGGCGGTGGTCGCTTATGAGCCGGTTTGGGCTATCGGCACAGGTCTGACAGCCACACCTGATCAGGCCCAGGAGGTCCATTCTCACATCAGGCAGATCCTTGCCGAGCTTTACAATGCGGAGGTTGCTGAAGGGATCAGGATCCAGTATGGTGGAAGTATAAAACCTGAGAACGCACGCGACCTTTTTGCTCAGCAGGATATTGATGGTGGTCTTGTTGGTGGGGCTTCTCTTAAGGCAGAATCTTTCGCTGGGATCATCAGAGGAGCCCAGCTTTAGTCATTGGACTTTACAAACCCCTCAGGCTGTGTAAGAGGCCTTGCAGCATCTCGAAGGTGGAGTTGGTGAATCATGTCTATAATATTAATTTTGGTCCATGTCTTCGTTGCTTTTGCCCTGGTGATGGCCATACTGCTTCAGTCAGGAAGGGGTGGGGGGTTAGCGGGGGCTTTTGGTGGGGGAGGAGGCGCTGGGACCATTTTTGGGGGAAGAGGTGCTGCGCCCTTCCTCAGCAAAGTGACTGCGGCTCTGGCAATCGTCTTTGCCCTGACCTCCGTGGCACTCAACATCACCCTTCCAAGGGGCGACTCGAAGATGAAAAGCCAGGCCTTGGAAAGCCTGGAAAAGAAGGCACGTGAGAGGTCACCAGCAGCGGCATTACCGGGATTTCCGGTGGAGGAGGAACCCGTGGATAGCTTGCAATAATAGATGCCGAAGTGGTGGAATTGGCAGACACGCTAGCTTGAGGGGCTAGTGTCCGCAAGGACGTGTCGGTTCGAGTCCGGCCTTCGGCACCACCAATACGAGGAGGTGATCGGATGACGTTAGATGCGAAGGCACTTGGGTTGGCTACCGGGATCATTATGGGGGCTGCCATATTTGTGGCCACTATCTGGGTCCAGGCCGCTGGAGGAGGTAGCTTGTTGGGGCAGTTGTCGAGATTCTATTTCGGATATTCAGTTGGTATAGGTGGTGCGTTTCTCGGCCTGCTCTATGGTTTTATCGATGGGTTTATAGGGGGGTGGCTTTTAGCATTATTATATAATAAATTCAGTGGTTCAAAACCGGAATAGTCCCTATCCCGACAATCCCTAATGCGAATTTTGGACCTCTTTGGTCCCTTTCTGTCTATCACTGGGGGAGGTGAGATCAATGAGATACGTCTTGACTGGCCTTCTTGTTGCATTGATAACGGTGTGGGTTGCACCTGGTTGTAAAAAGAAGGAAGAGGTGAAGCCGCCGGTTGAAAAGGCTGTCCCGCAGGTCGAAGAAGAGGAGGCGGTGCCAGAAACATTAGCACCTGAAGAAGCGGCTCCGGAGACCACAGAGGCTGAGGAAGCTGCTCCTGAGGCTGAGGAAGCTGCTCCTGAGGCTGAGGAGTGTGGGAAATAGTGGCACCCCTCATCCCATCTAATGAGTGTAAGAAGATGGACAATTCTTACCGGCAGACTTCGCTACTGCGTTAAGTTCATCACTACAAAGCCACAAAGGACACAAACAATTCAATTGGCGATTTTTTGAATACCATCCTCGATCGTCGTTTCTTTGGTGTCCTTTGTGGCTTTATTTTAACGAGGTGGTGCCATTGGGTCGGTCAATTAAAGGTTTTTGCGCGATGATGATACGCACCGCCTAAGAGATAATATACACCAGAGATCACCGTTAGAAGCATCGCCGCCGCTGTCGATCCGTTAAGAAGATAATAGGACCAGCCGTTATCAAAGAAGGAAGGGTGGAATCTGAGCCCGGAAAAGGTGGCCTTCAAGTTGATGAAGATCAGGGAGAAGAGTATAGCGCTCAATTGAACGGTCGTCTTCCACTTGGCCAGCCTTGAGGTTGTCATCTGTCTGCCATTACAGGTGGCATACATCCTTATGCTGGTGATAATTACCTCCCTTGATAGGATTATCCAGACCAGCCATGCTTCAACCAACCCCTTCATAACGAAGGAGATAAAGGCGGAAAGGGCAAGGATCTTATCTGCCAGGGGATCTAAAAACCGACCAAAGGCAGTTGCCGTACGATCCCTTCTTGCAAAGTGGCCGTCGTACTTATCCGTCAGCGAGGCTATGCCGAAGACAAGAAGGGCAAGGTATTGCCAGTACCATCCTTCAGTGAAAAATAGCCCGATAAATAGGGGAGTCAACAGGATGCGTGACAGAGTAAGCGTGTTCGGAATGTTCAAGAGCCTCCTCATCCTTCGCACCTCGCTAACAGGGTCTCCCACTGGCGATCCACATCAGCCTGGAGTTGTTCAATCACCCATTTGTTCTCCTCTCTGAACAAATGCTTAAATCTACCTTGCTCTTTCAGCCATTCAGCGACAGGCATCTTTTCTTTCGGCCTGTATGTCAACCTCCACTTCCCATGGTTAACCTCATATAGCGGCCAGAAACAGGTATCCACAGCCAGTTGAGCCAGCCTAATAGTTTCAGATGACTCGTATCTCCAGCCTCTGGGACAGGGGGAGAGCACGTTTATGAAAGAGGGGCCATCAGCCTGAAGGGCCTTCTGCGTCTTGGTCACAAGATCATTCCATCGGCTGGGCGATGCTTGAGCAACATAGGGAATGTTATGAGCAATTATAATGGCGGTTAAGTCCTTCCGGCGCTGCCTCTTTCCAGCAGATGCCTTACCGACAGGGCTTGTCGTCGTCCATGCACCACAGGGCGTTGCACCCGACCTCTGGATCCCGGTATTCATATAGGCCTGATTGTCATAGCAGATATAGAGCATCCTGTGGCCCCGTTCACACACACCTGAAAGGGCCTGGAGCCCTATGTCATAAGTACCTCCATCTCCACCAAAGGCGATAAACCTGAAATCTTTCTGAATTCTTCCCCTTCGCTTCAGTACCCGATAGGCACTTTCCACCCCGCTGATCGTTGCAGCCACGTTCTCAAAAGCACAATGGATGAAGGAACAACGCCAGGCAGTGTGGGGGAAGATAGTGGTTGCCACTTCAAGGCAGCCTGTAGCACTTCCCACTACCACAGGCGTATCGGTAGCAAGCAATATCTGTCGGACTACTATAGAGGCGCCACATCCCGCACACAATCTATGTCCTGGGGAGAACAGTTCCGGTTTCCTGGATAGTTCTTTTAATGTCGGCATTAATTAAACCTCCTTATCCTCTCAGCCCAACGTAATTGATAATCCGTTCCACATTTCCTGTATCTACAACCCGCTGAAGGTCTTTATAAACCCCTTCGATGTCCTCTACGTCTATATCCCTGCCACCCAATCCATAGATATAGTTAAGCAGATGGGGACTGGTCTCGTTTTCGAACATGGCTGACCTTATCTCAGTGAAGAGAGGACCACCGAACCCGCCGAAAGAGACGGATCTGTCGAGCACAGCTATAGCCTTAGGCCTGCTCAGCACCTGTGCAATCTCAGTATTAGGAAAAGGCCTGAAGCACCGCAGCTTTAACATTCCAACGGGGAGGCCATCTGATCTCAGGTGGTCGACGGCCTCTTTTGCAGTTCCAGCGGAAGAGCCGAGGGTGACTATGGCCAGTTCGGCATCATCAAGCAGGTATCCCTCGTAAAGCCCATATTCTCTACCTGCCAAGGAGCCAAATTCCTTTCCGATCCCGACAATCACCTGCTTGGCGGTGGGATACACCTCCATCTGCTGTCGTTTATGCTCGAAGTAGAAGTCGTACAGGTCGAGCGGGCCATAGGTTATAAATCTGTCTGTGTCGAGCAATGGATTCACAGGCTCCAGTTCACCGATAAAGTTGCGCACTATGTCATCTTCGAGTACCTCCAGGCACTCAACAGCATGGCTGATTATGAAGCCGTCGTAACACACCATGACAGGCAACCTAACGTCTAGGTGTTCGGCGATACGCACGGCCTGGATAAGGTTGTCATAAACTTCCTGGGAATTCTCTGAAAAAAGCTGAAGCCATCCTGAATCCCTAGCACCCATTGAATCACTATGGTCACAATGGATGTTTATGTTCCCAGGAAGGGCCCGGTTTACGAGGGCCATAACTATAGGGAGCCGGGCAGAGGCTGCGATATACAGTACCTCCCACATCAATGCCATACCGTTGGCAGAAGTGGCCGTCATCACCCTTGCACCGGAAGCTGAAGCCCCGATGCAGGCGCTCATTGCTGAATGTTCACTCTCCACAGCGATGAGTTCTGTATCGACCAGACCGTCGGCTACAAACTGCGAGAATTCCTGTACTACCTCTGTCTGAGGTGTTATAGGATAGGCGGCAACCACATCGGGATTTATCTGTCTCATTGCCAGCGCAGCCGCCTGATTCCCTTCAAGCGCCACCACTTTTCCCATCATTCCTTCCCTTCTTTCACATAGGTCCCTTTGATGACGACGATCTTTCCTCCTCTACCATCATTATCGCTTTAATCTTAGGTGGGCAAACCTGGGCACAGATGCCGCACCCCTTGCAATGTTTATAGTCGATTCCTATTATCCTTCCATCTTCAACCATTATTGAAGAGTCCGGACAACATATCCAGCAGAGGAGGCAATTGGTACATTTGTTCTCGTCTCTTGTCGGTCTATAGGTTCTCCAGTCACCCGTTGGGTATTCTGCAGCGCTCCCCGGTTCAACTATCACTCCCCCGCATGGAAGGTCTCTCCAGCCGGTATCGGGTTTCACCTTCATTCCCCCCTCACCTCCTCATAGGCCCGTCTGATAGCATTGACATTGCCCTCGGCGACTCTTGTTCCGTACCTTCCGGTGAACCTTTCCCTTGTGTACTCCATGACCTTATCGATACTGAGAAGGCCTGTAGCCTTGACAAGTGCACCTATCATCGGAGTGTTTGGGATGGCCCTGCCAACAGTTTCAAGGGCTATCCGGGTCGCCGGCACAGTGAATATCCTTCGATCCGACACACCGAGTGACCGGCGTAAGGCCTCAGGAGAATCTTCCGTATTAACGATGACAATCCCATCATCAGGCACGCCGGCGAATACATTGATAGCTCCAAGAAGCGTCGGGTCCAGCACAGCCACCACCTTTGGATTTGACACGTGGCAATGGATCCTTATGGGTCTGTTGCTGATCCGCGTAAACGAGAGCATCGGTGCGCCCATCCTCTCAGGGCCATATTCTGGGAAGGCCTGAATGTATTTTCCCTCTCCCATCGCCGACTCGGCCAGTAGATAGGCAGCCGTCTTAGCCCCCTGACCTCCTCGTCCATGCCACCGTACCTCGATCATCTCAGGCATCAATACCCCCTACCTTTTTCAACCCACATTCCGGTTTAACCAATCCTTCTTTACACCTTAAGTAAGTCCTGGAATCTTTATCTCGCTCAGCATATACGGAATCAATCCCCCGGCCATCTTTCGCATCTCCTCCTCGGCCAGGTCCTGTGCCCGTTTCCGGGCCTGCTTTATAGCGGCTAAGATCAGGTCCTCTAACATCTCCACATCCTCAGGGGTCACCACCTCGGGGTCAATCTTGAGCTCAAGAATATCCTGCTTACCATTGGCAACCACGGTCACCATACCCCCGCCAGCGCTCCCCTCTACGGTTCTTTCTTCCAGTATATCCTGCAATTTTGCCAATCGTGTCTGAAGTATCTGTGCTTGTTTCAACACGTCGGTCATCTCTTTGTTTTTTTGCATCCTTCTCCTCCTTTTCAAATCCCTCCCGACCCTATCTCAATCAGGTCTCCGTTAAAAATTTTGACGACCTTGCGGAGCATTGGGTCCTTTTTATAAAGATCATCAAGACTGGTGGCCTGCTTCCTTTGAGGCTTCTTCAGGTCATCAGTAACGCACTCGATTCGTATCTTGACCTTAAAGATCTCACCAAGGATCTTTTCTACCAACTTCCTGTGTTTCTCGACCTGCCTGACGCCAAAGCCGTTCTCTTTCCCAAATGCTATCCGAAGGACACCCCCCTTAAAATCAACTGGGAGACTTGCAGCTAAGACCGACCCAAGTCCTATCCTTTCGACCTTCACCTTTTTAACCACCATATCCCAGGCCTTGCGAATGGTCTCCAGAGTGAGCTCCTCCTCTGGTACCGTCTCTTTAGCCGTGAGATGTTCTACAGGGGTCTCATCAATGTGTGTGTTGGCCACAGTGTGTGCATCAGAGATGAAGCCCTGTTCAAGCCGCGAGAGCCGGTCTATCAGGTCGCTTAGGAGAATTGTAGAGTCAAGTTTGATCAAACTGACCACGGCAATCTCCAGCCTCAGCCTCGGATGAGGGGCTCTTCGAATGGAAAGCTCCAGATCGGAGACGATCTTTATCATCCTCAAAAGGTCTTCTTCCGAAAACATTGCCGATTGCTGTAAAGACCTCTCCCTGTCGATCTCTGGGGCTTCAATATGGCCTGTACCACCTGGAATTTTAGCGATGAGAAGGTTTCGAAGGTGTTCAAGCAACCCGCTTGTAAACTCACCGATATCTCCTCCGCCATCCAAGACCCGGCCAACAAGATCCAGTCCTTTTGCAGTATCTTTTGACCCGATGGCTTCAATAAGCTCGAAAAATACCTCTCTGTCAACCAGACCTAAGATCTCCTCGACCAGATCTTCATAGATCCTCCCTTCGCCGAAGGAAATTACCTGATCCAGCAGACTTTCTGCGTCTCGCATAGCTCCATCCGCCTTCTTTGCTATCAGACGGAGGGAGTTATCATCAACCTCTATTCCCTCCTCCTTGCTAATGGTTGCGAGGCGCTTGGTGATTTCTGGCACAGGGATCCTTTTAAAGTCGAACCTCTGACAACGTGAGAGGACGGTGAGGGGGACACTCTGAGGTTGAGTGGTGGCGAATATGAAGACCACATGTTTTGGGGGTTCCTCAAGGGTCTTGAGCAATGCGTTAAAGGCGGGCGTGGTAAGCATATGGACCTCGTCAATAATGTAAACCTTATATCTACCCTGGCTCGGAGCGTATCTAACATTCTCGCGGAGCTCTCTCACCTCGTCGATACCACGGTTGGATGCCCCGTCAATCTCCAGCACATCAAGGCTGCTGCCGGCTGTGATCTCCCTGCAGGGCGTACATCTGTTACACGGCGTGGGGGTGGGTCCTTCCAGACAGTTGAGGGCTTTGGCAAGAATCCTGGCAGTAGTTGTCTTGCCGACGCCTCTTGGCCCGGAGAACAGATAGGCATGGGCTATTCTGCCAGACGAGATGGCATTTTTTAATGTCTTAGTGACATGTTCCTGGGCAACGATATCTTCAAAGACCAGAGGCCGCCACTTCCGGGACAAGACAATGTATGACATCGCCCCTCCTGCAATTATCCATATAGACTTCTTCTAAAATCTGCAATTCACCACAGAGTTCACAGACGAAATCATTAGAATAACAATTGTGTATTTTATCTGCAAAATGCTAAAGCATAAACTCCTACTTGCCCTTGCTTCTGACATATTATGCCATCTTATCCGGTTCAGGCTTCGATAGCTACGTTCAGGACGGTCATGCACCCCCCTTCGACCTCCCGTCCCGGACGTCACAGAGACAGCCAACTCCGGCCAGGTTGCCCTGCGGCAGAGGGAAGGGGCCGCCGACCGCTGCTACCTTCCGGTCCTGACGGGGTTGAGCGGTCTTCCATTGCACAGGTCCTGACCATCAGCGCCACTTATCTCCGATTTATTCCGTGCGGCAAGGCCTAAGGGTGGGAATTAGGCCCCGCTATAGCGGATTGCGGGTACAGGGCACCGCTGGCTCCCCGCTTAGCACGACCGTCCTGAGAGGTGGAGCAGGGCGGATTCGAACCGCCGACCTCATCCGTGCGAGGGATGCGCTCTCCCGGTCTGAGCTACTGCCCCGGGGACTTCAAGACCTTAGCGAAATCTTCGATCTCAAACCAGCTAAGCGTCGCTCCGAACCGGCCCTTATCCTTCCCTTTCTTTGCTTGCTCAAAGAAAAGGAAGGGGAGAGCTCTTCTGGGCTTCAAAGGCAGCCCGAAGCCTTCGCTCGGTGTCTCGAGGGCGGAAGCCCTCTCCCAGAAAAGAGTCATCGGCTCACTCCCGGAGTTAATGCTTTAGCATTTCATCTTGGGTAAGACGTGCCTCCCATCCTGTAGATCCGGGGAAGAAAGCCTGAAGGCTGAACTCCGGCTCGCCCTCCCTCAGGTCGGTCAGAGGGGCAGAAGGGTGGCTGCTCCGTTCGCCGCCGGTCTTGACGGCTCAGGCTTAAGAGCACTTTTCCTTCCGTCTCCTGTCTTCCTCTGGCCTCAAGGATCTGAGGAGGAGACCTGCGGCTAACCAGGT
>DTYK01000246.1 GCA_012961925.1 Candidatus Latescibacterota bacterium | reverse complement strand
CGTTCAATTGAACGCCCCTACTAAGGCAAACAGAGGAGAAGGAGATGAAGAAAAGCCGGGTCTTGGAGAAGTTGAGGAGGGACGAATGGATCATCATCCCCCAGGTGGGTCAGATCCCTTCTTTCAAGATTGTGGAGATGTTGGGGATGATCGGATTTGACGCTGTCTGGATCGATATGGAGCACAAGGACTTTGGCTACGAGGCCCTGGCGCAGATGACCCTTGCCTGCAGGGCCACCGGGATGGACCCTGTGGTCAGGATCACAAAAGACGGCTATACATCCGTTATACGGCCGCTGGAGGTCGGCGCGGCTGGTCTGATAATCCCCCATTGCATGAGTCCCGAAGAGGCAGCCCGGATAGTACGCTGGGCAAAGTTTGCCCCGGACGGCCTGCGGGGCGTCGATGGGGCGGGTGTCGATGGCAATTATATTATGATGGACCTGCCTCAATACGTAAAGGACGCCAACAGGGAGACGTTTCTTGTTGCGCAGATCGAAGACAGAGAAGCCGTTGAGTGCATAGAGGAGATAGCGGCTGTTCAGGGAATTGACGTTCTCTTTGTGGGCCCGGCAGATCTGAGCCAGAGCTACGGGGTATTCCCCCAATTTGACCATCCGTTAATCCTGAGCGTCATAGATAAGGTTGCTGACGCTGCAATAAAATATGGAAAATGGTGGGGAATACCCGTCAGGTCTGTAGATCACGCAAGGGAGATGATCGGCAAAGGGGCTCGCCTCCTGGCCCATGGTGCGGAAGTGATCGTTTTAACCGAAGGATTCAGAACTATCAAGGATCGCTTTGACGCGCTGAGGAAAGACCTGGCCAAAGGTGGGAAATCATGAGGTTTCTGGTCATTGGGTTGGGCTCCATGGGGAAACGGCGTATCCGAAACCTTCTCCAATTAGGGGAAAGAGACGTTCTGGGATTTGACCTTCGGGAAGATCGGCGTCGAGAGGCAGAGGAGAAATACGGAGTTCGGACGTTCGATAGGCTTGGGGAGGCGATCCGGGCGGTTCCGGATGTCTGGATCATCAGCGTCCCACCGGCCTTCCACCTTGAATACGCCCTCAAAGCCCTAAAGGAAGATGTGCACTTCTTCTGCGAGACTCCTGTGGCGGACTCTGTGATGGCCATCGACCGGCTGATCGAAGCCAGTTGCAAGAGTCGGAGGCTTGCTGTCCCAAGCTGCAATATGTGCTTCCATTCCGGAGTGAAGCACATAAACAAGATGATGAACGCTGGCGAGATCGGCCAGCCCCTGTGCATGCTCTATGAGGTGGGCCACTTCCTTCCGAACTGGCACCCTTACGAGGATTACAGGAGCTATTACGTCAGCGGTAAAACGTTTGGCGGCGGAGCCGACGTCATCCCCATGGAACTGGTATGGATACTTCGGCTGCTTGGAGATGTAAAAGGGGTATGCTGCCGTATGCAAAGGCTTGGCCAGTTTGAAATAGAAGCTCCGGACACCTATCAGTTAACCTTGGAATTCGAAAACGGCGCTATCGTGGAGCTACACAACGATGTGATCTGCCGGGACCCATGCCGTCGCTGCCGCCTCATCGGCCAGGAGGGAACGATCATCTGGGATGCTGTGAAGAATTGGGTGAAGCTTTATAAGGCCAGCGACAGAAGATGGACCGAATACCACGAGAGGGATGGGTACTCCATGGAGGAGATGTATGTGGAGGAGATGGCCCATTTCATAAAGGCCGTCAGAGGGGAGGAGAAATACCTCCACAGCCTGGAAGAGGAGAGAAAGATCCTCAGGGTCTGGGAAACCGCTGAAAAGAGTGCAATGGAAAGAAGGTGGGTAGAGGTTTAGTCAGCTTCATAAGGATCCGTTACTTTTCTTTACTCCCCTTCGCGGGCCCTTCGGGCCCAATGCCCACCCCCGGGTGGTATGAGCATCCGGACTCGACCTGAACGCTGACGAAAAGCGTATGCCCCTCCCCACCAAATGCAGGAGATACCTACGGTGGCGGATAAACCATCGCCCTCCGGGTTCTAAGCGGTGGGGAGGTCAGGGGAACTGCCCTTAAGCCTGAGCCGTTGAACCGTCCGGCGGACGGAGCGGCCGCCTTTCCGCTTGTTTGAGCCCCAGCGAAGCGAAGGCGAGTTTGCGGAAGGGCAGCGGAGTGAGTCGATGACGGTTCAGGCGAAGGCTTCGGGCTGCCTTTCTTTTCGCTTCCTTTTCTTTGGGCAAGCAAAGAAAAGGAAGGAACATACAAAGGAGAATCCCAAATGCCTGTCTTCCAAAGGAACCTGAGCAAATCATTTGATTATCTGGCCCGAGCCGAGGAGCTGATTCCTTGTCAGACCCAATGTTTGAGTAAAGGCCCTTCGGTGTATGTCAAAGGGGTCTATCCTGTATATCTGAACAGAGGTAAGGGAAGCCACGTCTGGGATGTGGATGGCAACGAATACATCGACTACATTATGGGCCTGGGGTCCATCATCCTTGGCTACTCTTGCTCCAGCACAAACAGAGCCGTAAGTCAGCAGTTGGAGAAGGCGATCAACCTCTCCCTGGTGCACCCCTACGAGGTGGAGCTGGCAGAGCTCCTCTGTCAGACCATCCCCTGCGCGGAGATGGCCCGCTTTGCCAAGAATGGCTCTGATGCTACTTCCGCTGCCGTCAGGATCGCCCGGGCACATACCCGGAGGGAGAAGATAGCCTACTGCGGCTATCACGGCTGGCAGGACTGGCACATTATCGGCACCGAAAGGAACCTCGGTGTGCCCAGAGCACTGAAAGGTCTCCTCTTCAGGTTCGAATACAACCACATCGAGACCTTGGAGAGGATATTCGAGGAGAACAAAGGCGAGATCGCCGCTGTCATCATGGAGCCCGTGGGGGTGATCGAGCCCAAGAACGGCTTTCTGGAGAAGGTGAAACAGTTGGCCCATGAGAACGGTGCCCTGTTCATATTCGATGAGATATTGACGGGTTTTCGATTTGCCCTGGGAGGCGCCCAGGAGTATTTCGGGGTGATCCCCGACCTGGCGGCCTTCGGCAAGGCTATGGCCAATGGAATGCCCATCTCAGCCGTGGTGGGTAAGAAGGAGTTTATGGAAATATGCGAGGAGGTGTTCTTCTCCATGACCTTCGGAGGGGAAATTCTCTCGCTGGCCGCTGCGATAAACACGATAAAGGAGTTGAAAAGGACGAATGCCTTAGCTCATATCTGGCACCAGGGGCAAAGGTTGAAGGACGGCTTCAACAGTCTGGCCCGTCAGATAGGCCTGGACGCCGAGGCGGTCGGTTACCCTCCCCGCTTCTATCTGCTGTTCAGGGGCAAGGATGGCCGGGAGGATGTAAACCTGCGGGGGCTCTTTATGCAGGAGTGTGTCAAAAGAGGTGTGCTGCTCGGCTTCGCTTCGGTAATCTGTTACTCGCATACAGATGAAGATATTGCGAAAACCCTTGGTGTCTGGGAGGAGGCACTGCGCGTGGTGAAGAAAGCGGCAGATGGGGGAGATGTAACCCCTTATATGGAAGGGGAGATGCCCAGAGAGGTGTTCAGAAGGGTAGAGAGATGAAGAAACTTTCCGAAAGTCAGATTGAACAGATTCAAAGGGCAACAGAAGAGATTCTGGAGAGCATCGGGTTCCGTGTCATGCACGAGGACCTCCTGCGCCAGGCCCGCGCGGCCGGGGCAAAAGTAGATGAAACAAGCGGAATCGTGCGTATTCCGAGGCCTTTGCTGAAGGAGTTGTTGGAGCAGGTGCCTTCGCAATACCAGATTGCTGGGCTGGACGGCACTGAGGTCAACCTCGGGGGCGACGACCAGCACTGCCTGGCGATTGTCACCGATCCGTGGATTATTGACTACCAGACCCAGCGACCTCGCCGACCGAGTCTGGAGGACGTGAGACGGCATACCATAATCGCCCAGAGGCTCGAATCGGTTGTTGCTATCAGTCGCATGGACTTTCCGGTGACCGATTTCGCGGACTCCGCATCCGGCCTGCGTGCGCTCGAAGTTCATCTTTTGAATCACAACAAACACATCCACGTCATGGCAGCGTCACTGGAGAGTTTTAAACAGTGGCTGGAGATCGGCCACATTCTCACCAGGGGCAGAGACCTGGCGAAGAGCAAACTGATGACTGTGGCGGTCGCTGTGCGTTCACCTCTTACGCTCACGGAGGTGAACTCGGAACTGCTACTTGGCGCCTGTGCTAACAATCTCCCTGCCGTTCCCACCGTCTGTCCGATGGCCGGGACGACTTCTCCTTACAGCAACTCTGGAACCTTATTGCTTTGCAACGCTGAAAACGTATTTATCGCCGCTCTCACCCAAATCATACATCCAGGCAATCCTTTTCTCTATACATCGGGGCCCTCGGTAACAGACATGCGCTCAGGCAATGACATGTACTACACTCTGGATAAGGTCCTCTGGAAACTTGCCGCCGCCCAAATGGGAGGATCCTATAACATGCCTGTGGCTTCGGAGTGTGGTGGCACGATGACCTATCGTTATGATCAACAGAACGGAGCCGAGGGGATTCTGTTCATGCTTTCCGCTTACGAGTCAAAGGCGAACCTGCTTGCCGGAATCGGGTCCTGTTACAACGCCATCGGCATGTCAGCAGAGATGATGGTGATTCACACATCCTGGCTTGAGGCGGCGAAATTCTTGGGTCGCGGGATCAATACCGATGCTTTGCATCTGGCAGTGGAAAGCATCAAAAGGGTTGGCCCGGGCGGGCATTATCTCGACGATGAGCTAACGCTCGAACTTTTACGTTCCGGGGAATTTTTCTCCAACGATCTATTCGACTACTCCGGTGAGTATGGGACACATCTCTCGCTGCTGGAACGTGCTCATGAAAAAGTCGAGGAGATGATTGCCGACTTTGAATCTCCGGTTCCGGAAGATATTCAGGAAGAGTTGAGACGGTATTTTCATGATGAATACAAGAAGATGGAGGGATAGTCCATGTCCATCTATTTTTCCGATCAGAGCTGGCCGCAGTTGAAGAAGGCGGTCGAAGCGAACACATTGATCCTCCTGCCCATCGGCCAGGTGGAGGAACACGGCAGGCACCTGCCTGTCTCCACCGATGCCACCATCGCAACGGCTGTGGTGAAAGCGTTGGCCGAGGTGTTGGTGGCAGAAGGCGTTCCAACTCTGGTCATGCCTACTCTCTGGACCGGATACTCGTCCAAGGAGCTGACACGCTGGCCCGGAACCATCCGGGTACGTCCCCAGATCTTGATAGATATTATATACGACATCTGCACCTCGCTGGTGGAGATGGGGTTTCGAAAGATTATTCTGCTCAGCTGCCACGGCCATCACACCGGCCTTTTGCGGGTGGTGGTGCGAAGGATCGCCGATGATCACGGCGTATATATGGCCCTGGTCTCACCCGCGGCCCTTAGTGCGGAACGCTACAACAAGGTACGAAAGTCCGAACGGGGAGGAAGCGTCCACGGAGGCGAATGGGAGACCTCCCTGATGCTTTATCTGGGGGAACCGGTGGATATGTCTCAGGCCACCAAAGAGGACATCATGCGCTACTGGTCGGATTTCG
>DTYK01000245.1 GCA_012961925.1 Candidatus Latescibacterota bacterium | reverse complement strand
CGATCCTTGGTGCACAGCTTACGGGATCTGTAGTATTTACATCACCCATGCTTATTGTTTTAGCTATTGTGTTAGGAATTTTGAATTTCTTTGTCCTTCAGATAGCGGTTCGCCTTTTTCAACGTGAATCAATTGTGGTGAAATGGAGGTAGTGTACTGAAAAGTTGGACACTTGTGAAAGCAACAAATAGAGGATATATTTCAAGGGCCGAGCAAGGGGTTGCGATATGTCAACGAGGAGATACTCGCCAGATTTTAAGGCCGGGGTTGTTCTTGAGTCTCTACGAGGGGATGTGTCCCAGGCAGAGCTATGCCGCAGATACAGCCTCAGACCAGCTGAGCCGCTGGAGGAAGAAACTCATAGAGCAAACCCCAAAGCTTTTCTCAGATGGGAGGAAAGACCCACTTCTTGAAAGAATTGCCCAGCTTGAGCAGCTTGTTGGAAGGCTTACCCTCGAGCTTGAGATTTTAAAAAAGCCTCGAGCATGCTGAAAGGTTCCAGGGAGCTTGTGAGAGAACTTAGAGGCAGGTATCCTGTAAGCCTTCTTTGCAGGGCATCTCCAGCAGCTTCTACTACAAGGCAAACAAAGCTGATGAGGCTGAGATCATCGGTCAGATACAGTCCATACCTACACAGTTTCCGCACGATGGATAGAAGAATAACAGCGGAACTTAAACCACAAGAGGGTTCTCAGACTCATGAGACAGAACAACCTTCTTATAGGGCCGACAAGGAAGCCAAAGGCCACTATGCCAGGGGAAGGGGATTATCCTAACCTTGTCAGAGGTCATGTGATAGACCATCCAAACCAGGTATGGTGTGGGGATATATCCATATAGAGCTTGGGAGAGGATTTGCATACATTGCATTTTTGATGGATGCTTACACGAGGGCTATAAGGGGTTGGGAGATATCCTGTCGTCTTGTTAAGATTAGACTTAGGCTACGGCAAAGAATCTTCAGGAATCTACGTCACTATGCTCGAAGCTTTCTAATATACGATGGAAGTCAGCCTGCTTTCCCCCCGGAGTCGAATGTCCCCGGAGATGGGCAGTATATTCGAGAGGTTCAAATCTATGCTCACTCCAGAGCAGATGCAACAGCGCAAATGACAGACTAAACTATAAAGTGGACAGCCCTATCCTACATCGATCTTCTGATCCAAGCTGATCCCGCCCAACGGACGGAGGAAGCCGATCACATAACAGGCCTTACGATTATAACGTTTATGCAACACAAACTTCTGTGAAAAATACTACGAATGCTCTGTGGTATATATGGCCAAAATTATAGTATATTTTTAGCAATTAAAGCAGGGACTGGCCATGTCTCTTCAGAATTTTGTATCTGTCGGACTGGGTTGAAGTTGGCATGCGGGCAAGTTTAAGGGAGGAAGGCCTTTCTCATAGAGCAGCTAAGTAAACCGTCAACAATAATAAATCTCAGGAGTATGTGATATCATGAGTGACATACATATGAGGCTTGGTAGGCGAATACGAAGTCTAAGGAAAGCGCAGGGTCTGACCCAAGAAGACCTGGGCGAGAAAGCCAATCTGCATTACACGTATATCGGCGCTGTGGAACGGGGTGAATGTAACATCTCTTTAAAAAACATAGAGAAGATAGCCACGGCTCTGGATATAACCCTTTCGGAGCTCTTCTCTTTCCCCTCTGGCTACCAGGCAGCTACCAAGGAAGAGACCTTGATCAGCGAAATAGTTGGCATGTTGAAAAACAAGCATCCTAAAACTATCGGCCTCATTCGAGAGGTAGCCAGGGACATTATCGAAGGGATGTGACCTCTTCTCTGAGATTGTGCCGTTGTTCTGCTATCTCTCAGAGAATTCCTAAAATATAATCTTTCTCCATAAAGCTAAAGAGCGGCCTTCCGAGGTAAAGAAGGCCGCTCTTTTACCAAGTATCGGCTAAACACATCTCTATTGAGCTGTGTTTGAAGATTCCGCCGCCGGTCGCTCCAGGGTGGGCCAGCGATAATAATAGGGGTTTTTAGGGTACTGGTACTGTGGATAGGGCTCATAATACGGGCGATGGTAATAGTATGGATAGGGGAGATAGTAAGGCGTGTAATAACCCCTGTATACACCCCCATAGACCCACGGCCTGTAGTACCTGTATCGAGGATGCAGGAGCGAGGGGATCGGATAATAGGGCTGAGCGTATACAAAACGCTCGTACCATGGATAGGTATAATATCTGAATCCCCATATCTCCGTGTCGATCATGAACTCTATAACCTTATTGCTGACACCTGCCTCCTTAAGGGTCTTAATATCCTGTGTGGAAAGTTTGAAGTGAGAGCCGGTAGCGTCTATCTGGCTCATTATCACTTCATCTGAAGCCTCCGCCTTTGTTAGATCAATAACGTCCTGGAGCGTCAGTTCCCTGGAAGGCTGTTTCAGGGCCCCTTTCAAAGTGGCACACCCGGCCAACAGCAACATCATAGGCACAATAACAACCCATCTCATTCTCTATCACCTCCTGCCACCTGCAGAACAAAAAGTTGACCTCTAAATACTTTTACGCCCAGACCAATCTTCGGGTTCCTTATTTATCTCCTGCTTCCTGGCTTGGTCAGTTTCGCCCCTTCAGCACATAACTGGCATCGATCCGGTTCCCAATTAACCACATCCATCCTGAGCAGCGATACGTATGGAACACCGAAGTGAACCCTCCCCCCGCTTCGATCTACCAGGCAACCTACTCCTATAACCACTCCACCCTTTGATTCTACCAGTTCGATCACCTCTTGAACCGATCCTCCTGTCGTAATGACGTCTTCTACAACGAGGACTTTCTCCCCCCTCTTTATCTCAAACCCGCGGCGGAGGGTCATCTTCCCTCCTTCCCGCTCGGCAAAGATGGTTCGAAGACCAAGCAGCCCACCTACCTCGCATGCGACAACGATCCCCCCTATAGCCGGAGCTATCACCACATCCATATCCCTGTCCCTGAACTTTTCCGCCAGTTCTCCACAGAGCTTCCGGGCATATTTCGGGTACTGTAATACTTTTGCGCACTGAAAATAGGTAGAGCTGTGAAGGCCCGATGTCAGCTGGAAATGGCCGGACAGGAGGGCTCCCGTCCGCCTGAAGATCTCCATTATCTCCTCTTCATTGAGCATCTAATACCTCTCTCTCACTATGACCGCGGGGGAATGAGCTCCCCTCAGCGAAGTCAAAACCCATTCTAACAGAGATTGCCGAAAACCACAGAGACCACAGCGTTGATAAGACCTTCGTTAATCTGTGGTTAAACGAGGAGAAATTTTATAGAGATTGATAGCTGATCTCACTCTTTCAGCTTCGTCTCTAGCCTTCTGGGCAAAATCCTCCTGGTCTGAGGCATAGATTATAGCTCTGGATGAGCTTATGATTGCCAAGGGCTGCCCCCCACAGGTACCCCACCTTACAGCTGCCTCAAGATTACCACCCTGTACCCCGATGCCGGGGATAAGGAAAGGCAATTCCGGTGCAGCCTCCCGGATCTCCTGTAGCTCCCTTGGATGTGTTGCTCCCACAACCAATCCACATTTCCCGAACCGATTCCACTCAACGACCTTATCAGCGATGTGGAGATAGAGGGGTTTGCCTTCTGCAACCAGATGTTGAAAATCCTTCGCTCCGGGATTTGATGTAAGGCACAGTATGAAGGCGCACCTGTCCTTGTATTCCAGGAAGGGGCTTACTCCGTCAAATCCCATGTACGGATTCACAGTTACTGCATCGGCGCCCAGCACCTCATAAAAGGCCTTTGCGTACATCTGGGCCGTGTTTCCGATGTCACCCCTCTTAGCATCGATAATTATCAGGAGCGGATCAGGGATATAATCGATCGTCTTCTTAAGGGCATCTAATCCCTCCCGGCCAAGGAACTCATAAAAGGCGATGTTGAGCTTATATCCACAGACCAGGTCCCTGGTGGAATCTATGATCGACCTGTTGAAGGTAAAGATGGGGTCATCCTGTTTCAACAGGTGAGATGGGAGCTTTGAGATGTCGGCATCAAGCCCTACACACAACAGGCTGTTGTTCACCTCACAAATATTAGCCAATTTTTCACCAAATTTCATCTTCTCCTCTTTTTGTCACATCATCTCCATCGGATCGACGTCGATGATCACCCTAACACCGCGTCTTTTCCCGACCGTGCCGGTGGCCTCCGCCACAAGATGCCGCATGACCTTGGACGACCTCCCTTTAAGGAGGAGTTGCCAACGAAAATTGCCCCTGAGGCGTCCCAGAGGGGCCTCTGCGGGTCCCAATATCTGAACAGCATCGGGACCAATCTGGCGAAGAAAGGCCGCGTACTCTTCTGCGAAGGAGGAAACCCTCTCCTCGTCCTCACCCTGAAACAGGAGGGTGATCAATCTGCTGAAGGGGGGATAGTTCACCTGTCGCCGATCGGCAAGCTCTTCGTATAAGAATCCGTCAAAGTTATGGGTCTTGAGGTATCTCAGAGCCAAATCACCGGGAGAATATGTCTGAATCACAACTTCCCCGGGTTGATCGCCACGTCCGGTGCGGCCTGCGACCTGTATCAATAGCTGCAGGGTCCTCTCACCTGCCCGAAAATCCGGCAGGTTCAATCCTGTATCAGCAGAAATGACGCCAACAAGTGTCACCCCGGGGAAATCAAGCCCCTTTGCAACCATCTGGGTTCCTAAAAGGACATTTGCCTCCCCTCTTCGAAAGGATTCCAGCAACAGTTCGTGGGAACCTTTCTTTTTTGTAGTGTCCAGATCCATCCTTATAAGTCTTGCCTGCGGAAAGGTTGACTTCAGGACGCGCTCGACACGTTCGGTACCTATACCTCCGTACCTCATGTCATAGCCTCTGCAGACCGGACAGAGGCTCGGGGCCTCCTTCTGGTAGCCACAATAATGGCATATCAGCCTACGGTCGGTTCGGTGAAATGTCAGGCTCACTTTACAGTTCTTGCACCGAGGGACATAACCGCAATCGCAGCATTGAATGAATGTCGAATAACCCCTCCGATTCTGGAGAAGGATCACTTGCTCACCCTTTCTGAGCCGTTGTTCCAGCTTGTTATGAAGGAGCCTGGACAATATCCCGGTGTTTCCCTGAGCCCTTTCGTTACGCATATCAACAACGGTAATCCCGGGCATCGGTCGGTTATCTATCCTTTTTGGCAGCCGACACATGATGAACTTGTCGGTCAGGGCGTTTTCATAAGACTCTAAGGAAGGCGTCGCAGAACCCAGCACCGCCACCGCGCCCTCAAGTTTTGCCCTCATGATGGCCACATCTCTCGCATTGTACCGTGGGTTAGCATCATGCTGTTTGTAAGAAGGATCGTGTTCCTCATCTATTACGATAAGACCTAAGTTGGCTACGGGGGCGAACACTGCCGATCGAGCTCCTACCACAATTCGCTGCTTCGCCTCCCTGACCCTGCGCCAGGCGTCATACCGCTCACCCAACGAGAGCCGTGAGTGAAGGACAGCCACTTCCTGGCCGAAGTGGGCTTTGAACCTTCGGACGGTCTGAGGGGTGAGCGATATTTCCGGTACGAGCACAATAGCGCCTTTGCCTGCCGCAAGGGCAGCAGATATTCCCCTGATGTAAACTTCAGTCTTGCCAGATCCTGTCACCCCATAGAGTAAGATCGTGCGGAAGCTTCCGGAATTTATGGCCACTTCGATGTTTCCCAGGGCATCAGCCTGAGCATCTGTGAGAACAAACCTTTCTGGTGGCTCAAATTCCCTGCTGGCGTAAGGGTCGCGAATCACCTCTTCCAGAGAGATCTCAATCAGCCCTTTCTCTCTCAGGCCATCTACCGTCGTGTCAGAAATCCCCCATTCCCCCCTCAAACGCGATGCGGACATCTTTCCACCGTTTTGGGCCAAGAGCTGAAGGACCTGTGCCTGCCTCGGCGCCCTTTTTCGAAGTCGCTCGATCTCTGTCGCTACCCCATCCGATTTCTGAGAGAGTAACTTCACAACCCGTTCCCTTTTAATACTCACCATTGGAGGCTTTATCCGGCGGCGGACTTCTACATAACCCTTCTCTTCTAAATCATGAACGCTTGCATAGAGGTTGTCCTCTCCCAAATCTCTTGTAAGCTGGACGAGACTCCTGGAGCCTTTTTCTGCAAGCAATCTAATAACTGCCATCTGCTTTGGCCCTTTAAGCTTACTCGAGACCCGTCTGAAATCCGGCGTTTTGAGAAACACTTCGCTTCGGCTTTCGAGATTTATCCCTGAAGGCAAGGCTGCTTTCAAGACCTCACCCCAGCTACACTGGTAGTATTCGGCAATCCATTCGGTCAGATCCAGCATCCGCCTGTCAAACACGGGATAAGGATCCAGGACGTCGATGATCTCCCTGAGCGAGGAGACCTGGGGCCTGTCCGCAAACGCTACAACGAACCCGGTCACCCGGTTCTTGCCCAGGGGAACAAGGACACGACTGCCCACCTGGATCCTTGGCACCAGAGGCTCAGGAACTATGTAGCAGAGTTGTTTTGAAAGGGGGCGCAGCAGGACAACCAGAGCAAATCTCGTCTTCATCTCCATCTCTTCCCCATCAATCCGGAGTAGCCCATCTTCTCAAGCATCTCCGACAGCTTTGCCAGCGGCAGGCCTACGACGTTATAAAAGCACCCATCGATCCTCTCGACCAGAAGTGCGCCTTTACCCTGAATGGCATAGGCTCCTGCCTTATCCAGCGGCTCCCCCGTTGCCACATAGCCTTCGATCTGATCCCTGGAGAGGGATCTCATTACCACCGCAGTCGAGACAAAATCGGAGATGTATCTGCCGGTATTGGACTCGACAAGGGCCAATCCGGTGATAACCTTATGGGTTCTCCCAGAGAGTCTGGAGAGCATCTCCTTTGCCTCCTGGGGATCACGAGGTTTGCCGAGGATCTGACCGTTTAGGACCACAACCGTGTCAACGCCCAGAACCAGACCGGATCCGACCCTTCTCGCCACCTCTTCGGCCTTTCTCCGTGAAAGCTCAAGGACATAATGCGATGGATCCAACGCGGCCGGAGAGGTTTTGCACATCTTCTCTACAAGATCTCCTTCGTCCACCCGGCTTACAACCCTCTCAAAGGGAAGCCCGATGAGGTCTAAGAGCTCCGCTCGACGTGGCGATGCCGAGGCAAGGATGATCTTCCCACCTTTGTAGTTGGATAGCTTGAGACAAACCATAGGATACTCCTTCAACCCAAATTCGAAAAACACCTGATAAGCGCCGAAACAACTGGAAGTATCCTCGCTCAGGTTCTGAACTTGGGGAGCCTCGGTATTTTTATTGGATAGCCTGCGACAAACTATAGGATTCCATCTACTAAACACGACCGCTGCCCTGTCAGCGGCTATCGATGATCAATGTGACAGGCCCATCATTGTGAATCTCCACCAGCATAAGCTCTCCGAATGAACCCTTCTGGATCCGTAGGCCACTGGTCCGCAACACAGATACAAACTCTTCATACAATTGATGGGCCTTCCCGGGAGGCGCTGCGTCCGTAAAGCTTGGCCTCCTGCCCTTCCTTGTGTCACCGTAAAGGGTGAACTGCGACACAGCCAGGAGATCGCCATGTATGTCGGATACGGAGAGATTCATCTTCCCCTCTCCATCTTCAAAGACCCTGAGACCCAAACACTTCCGGGCAAGAAACTCCACATCCTTAGAAGTGTCGTCCCTTCTTATTCCAACCAACAGAACCGCTCCTGCCCCGATCTCGGCAACAACCCTGTCTCCAACGGTAACCCTCGCCTTCTTCACTCTTTGGAAGACAACGCGCATGAAAGACCCTCCTTTTTTTCACTTATAATTTACTATATTTTACCCCCGTTGACAACCTTTTATTTTATGATATGGGAGCTTGATATTTCCGATCAGGTCCCGTCAAACTCCGTATTCAGGCGTCTTAACGGATGATGGCGCCTCCAATTTTTCTTACTTGACAAAGCTAACGGAATATGTTATTTTTTAGCAAATTTATAACCGGGGGTTGAATGAAATGAAGCTTCACCATGTCATAAAGGCTCAGCAGTTCACAAGGGATCTGTTGGACCAGATATTCTCAGTGGCTGAAGAGATGGAGAAGGTCACCCTTTCAGGAGGGTCGGATATCTTGAAAGGCAAGGTCATGGCCACCATCTTTTATGAGCCTTCAACCAGAACGAGGCTCTCCTTTGAATCGGCCATGAGAAAGTTAGGGGGAGAGGTTATCACCACAGAATCAGCAAGGGAGTTCTCCTCCGCAGCAAAGGGCGAGACCCTGGAAGACACAATCCGTGTGGTTGAAGGCTACGCCGATGTAATCGTGCTACGTCACTTTGAATCCGGGGCGGCTGAACGGGCGGCAAATGTTTCACAGATCCCGATCATCAACGCCGGTGACGGACCGGGTCAGCATCCAACCCAGGCATTGCTCGATATCTACACCATCGACAAGGAGATCGGCCATCTTGATGGGATCTCTATAGCCATGGTCGGTGACCTTGCAAACGGCCGGACAGTTCGATCCCTTTCCTACCTGCTGTCCAAATATGATGATGTGAAGGTTTACTTCGTAGCACCGGAAGTGGTGAAGATGAAAGATGACATCAAGGATCACCTGCGAGAACACAAGGTCTTCTTTGCAGAGAGGGACGATCTCGCTGAGGTCGCCTCACAGGTGGACGTCATCTACCAGACCCGAATCCAGAAGGAGAGGTTCGGCGATAGGGTGCAGGATTACGAGAAGGCCAGGGGCAAGTATATAATTGACAAATCACTACTGAAAGTTATGAAACAGAATGCCATAATCATGCATCCCTTACCCAGGGTGGATGAGATAAAGCCGGAGGTGGATTCAGACCCTCGAGCCGCTTATTTCCGACAGGCCCGGAATGGCCTATATATCAGGATGGCACTGTTGAAGATGGTCCTTTTAGATTAGGTCCCTTTCATTGCCATCGTCAAATTTCTTGAACCTTTAAATGAGCCCTGAAAATACAGACGTACTGCTGATAAAGGGTGGAAGAGTAATCGATCCGGCAACTGGTTTTGACCGGATCGCTGACGTACTAATAGAAGGAGGTAGGATAAAGAAGATACGGGAGGGCGGCCGGGAAGTGGTAGACAGGAAAAAGTCGAGAGTAATAGATGCAAAGGGCAAGATCATCACACCCGGGTTGATAGATATGCATGTCCACCTTAGGGAACCCGGGAGGGAGGATGAGGAGACGATCCATACAGGATGTGAGGCAGCGGCGGCCGGAGGGTTTACTGCGGTAGCGTGCATGCCGAACACTTATCCACCAATCGACGGCCCGGAGGGTGTACGATCTATCATTGCCAGGTCCCAGGGAGCTGATACAAGGGTCTACCCTATTGCTGCCATAACAAAGGAGCGGTCCGGGAAAGAGCTCACCGATATGGAGGCACTTTTGGAGGCCGGCGCAAGGGCCTTTTCCGATGATGGCGATCCCGTCGAGGATGCGCAGATTATGCGTTGTGCGCTGGAACGAGCGAAGGCTTTAGGTACCCTCATCATATCACACGCGGAAGAGAAATCCCTGAGCCAAGGGGGACAGTTGAACGAAGGCAAGGTTTCCACTGCCCTCGGGCTCAAGGGTATCCCACGTATAGCCGAGGATATTATGGTCGCCCGGGAGATCTTCATTGCCGGCTATGTTGGCAGCAGGATCCATATTGCTCATGTGAGCACAGCCGGATCTGTCAAACTGATACGAAGGGCAAAGGAGGAAGGCTTGGAGGTAACCTGTGAAACAGCTCCACATTACTTCAGTCTGACCGAGGAGGAGGTTGTTCCGCTGGGCACCAACGCCAAGATGAATCCCCCCTTAAGGACATCTGAAGATGTAAAGGCGATTAAGGAAGGGCTGGCCGATGGAACCATTGATGTAATAGCCTCTGACCATGCACCCCATTCTGAGGCCGAAAAGCTTGAACAGTTCGAAAAGGCCCCCTTTGGGATCATTGGCCTTGAGACAACAATCGGACTTGTCTTCACGGAACTGATAATTTCCGGTGTCCTGTCTTTGATGGAAGTTGTTGCCAAACTGTCGCTCAATCCGGCAAGGATTCTCGGTATCGAAGGGGGAGAGTTAAGAGAGGGCAAAAGGGCCGACCTAACCATTATCGATCCAGAGAAATGGTGGGATGTAAATGTCGAAGAATTCAGGTCAAAATCGAGAAATTCACCCTTTAACGGACGAACGTTAAAGGGCAGGGTAGCAATGACTATCGTTGGTGGGAGGGTAATCGGGAGATCTGAATAGCCCACGGGCTTATGGCTATGGTGGTTTGGTTCGCAAATAACAGATTCCTCACAGTTTTTCCCTTGACAAGACAATGGACTGTTCTTATTTTAATGCGTATTCGGAGAAGGGCTATTTGACTCTACAATCTTACGGGTACCCGTGAGATGGAGTCATATCGGGTTTGAGACCATTGAAAAGGAGTTTAAGCTCATGAAAACATATGTAGTAAGAGGCGGAGACGTCGAGAGGAAATGGTTCCTTGTTGATGCGGAGGGAAAGATCTTGGGCAGACTTGCCACAAGGGTGGCCCACATTCTGAGAGGCAAGCACAAACCCATCTACTCACCACATCTGGACGTTGGGGACCACGTAGTAATCATCAACGCAGACAAGATCAGGTTAACGGGCAGGAAGGTGAACCAGAAAGAATATTACCGCCACACAGGATACCCAGGGGGATTGAAGGTCACATATCTTTCGAAATTGCTGGCGGAGAAACCCGAAAGGGTTGTCGAAAGGGCTATACGGGGCATGCTCCCACATAACAGGCTGGGCAGAAAGATGTTCAAAAAACTCAAGGTCTACGCTGGGGCCGAACATCCCCATCTGGCCCAGAGACCCGAGCCTCTCGACCTCTAAGCAACCTGTCATTAACCATGGACAAATAGCAACAACACAATGACATTATCCTTTTTGGTCGATTTATAAGTATCCATATCACTACTATGTTAAAATGAACCACAAAGACACAAAGGGAAGCAACAATTAAGGATGGCATTCAAAGAATCATCAATTGAATTCTTTGTTCCCTTTGTGGTAATAAACTTAACATAATAGTAATATGTGGAGTCCGAAAAAAACCTTTAAAAATAAATAAGGAGGAGGTTTAGTGGAAGAAGCTATCTATAGTGCGACTGGAGGCAGAAAGACTGCCACTGCCTTTGTTAAGATGATTCCTGGATCGGGTAAGATCATCGTCAACGGGCGGGATGCGGCCGAATATTTCGGGAGAGATACCTCCGTAATGTTGATCGAACGGCCCCTTCGGTTGACCAACACAT
>DTYK01000244.1 GCA_012961925.1 Candidatus Latescibacterota bacterium | reverse complement strand
GAGGAGATAAAGGAACTATGCGATGAGCTCAACCTTATCCACATTGTAGACCCGTTCACAAGGAAGATGGTATACGGGCGGTTTAATTATTTTCGTTTACACGGGGTAGGGGGGTACCGTTATCGGTACACGAACGACGATTTGAAGAGGTTGAGGGAGATGTGTGGGGGAAGGGATATGAGTTACTGCATGTTCAATAATGTCTATATGTACGACGACGCCCTGAGGTTTAAGGATCTTCTCGGCCAGTAACAAAGGTCTTGATTTTTTCGGATTGAATATAGTATATTATTACCCATCCTTCGTTATTCGTTATTTTTTGAGGTATTGATTGGTTTACTCGTTGGTTTGTCCTGATACCGAGGTTTGGCTTCGGGACATGGCTTCTCCTTTTAATTGCCCTTTTTGCGTTAATTCGGCCTTTTTTGGAGGAGTTTTTAGGCAACCAGAGGAAAGAAATGCATTTTTCATATAATTTTGCCCTTATTTTTGAGCTCAGGCCCTGATTGAAATTTGTTATTGGTGATCCGTTATTCGTTGATTTGTAAAAACTGGGGATGGGGCCGGACATTTTTCTATCCGGCGGCAGTTTTCCTCTCACAGTAGGTGCACCCGCGTCCGGTGGGGAGGGGACGTGCGCTTTTTGTCAGTGTTCAGGTTCCGCTGAGATACTCATACCATTGGGGTGGATATTGGGCCCGAGAGGGCCTGCGAAGGAGACCGGCGTATAACCTTACCAATGGGTTGTTTGATATACCATTGATGGGGGGAGATAACCATGCTTAACCAACAGGTACTGGTTCTGAATGAGAACTACGAACCTCTGAACGTATGTACTGCCAGGAGGGCCATCATCATGGTCTTCTGCGGGAAAGCCGAGGTGGTGGAAAAACACAATAATATGATTCGCAGCATCTCCATGGCCTTTCCTCTTCCCAGCATAGTTCGTCTGGCCTCCTATGTCCACCACCCGTTCAAGAAACTTGCGCTCTCCAAACGGAACATTTTCAAGAGGGACGGTCGCCGGTGTCAATATTGTGGAACGTCACAAGGCCCAATGACGATCGATCACGTCATTCCGCGCAGGCTGGGTGGAGAAGATACGTGGGAAAATCTGGTCTGCGCATGCATTCGATGCAATAACAAGAAAGGAGACCGCCCGCCAGAAGAGGCAGGCTTGAGGCTTCTCAAGCCTCCACGAAAGCCCGGCAATGTTACCTTCATCGGACGCTTCATCGAGGTAACCGACCATAGATGGAAGCCCTATCTCTTTATGGAGTAGCGCCACAACGAGTATCGCCCGCTCCTTAACGAACGACCACACGGTCAGGGAGCGGGATAATTTTGTGCCGCTCAATCAAGTCCTGTATTCAAATGTCTGCCAAATTGACTTACTCTTTCATCTTTGTAATTGGCTCTCGCACAAGAGGTTGCAAGTAATAGTTCGAGAACCTTTAAAGTCAAGGGGGTGCATTGTGGAGGCAAGATTTTCGGCTGGTCTTTGGGTGTTTGCAAATCCGGTTGACAGGTTTTGTCCAGCGGGGTATTCCCATCCCATGTCGGTGGTCGACCAGATTGAATCAGCAGCGAAGGTAGAGGGGCTTGAGGCCGTCGAGTGTCATCAGACCGATACTGATGAGATGTCGGTTCACCAGTTGCAGAAGGCCCTTGCGGATAACGGGCTTGTATGTTCAAATGTGAACGTCAATGTCTGGGGGGAAAAGCGGTGGAAGTTAGGGGCCTTTTCCAGTAGTGATGAAAAGCTTCGGTCGGCGGCCGTTGCTGAAGGGAAAAGGGCAGTGGATGTTGCCAGGGAGTTAGGTAGCCCGAGCATCGGCTTGTGGCTTGGGTCTGATGGTTTCGACTATCCGTTCCAGGTGAATTTTACACGTCAGTGGGCGAATCTGGTGAAGTCGATCAGGGAGGTTGCCGAATTCGCCGCCCCTGATATTAAGGTCGGCATTGAGTACAAGTTGAAGGAGCCCCGCACCCACATGACCATTGGATCGATTGGCAAGGCGCTGTCGATCTGTCTTGAGCTGGGCATGGAGAACGTAGGTGTTGTTATTGATTTTGGTCACGCCCTTATGTCCCGGGAGAATCCTGGAGAGTCAGTGGCCTATCTTGCACGTCATAAGAAGCTTTTTAACATTCATCTGAACGATTGTTATGGAGAGTGGGACGATGACATGATCCCTGGGACGATACATTTCTGGGAAACCCTTGAGTTCTTATACTATTGCCAACAGACTGGATATAATGGTTGGTTGGGTCTGGATATGTTTCCTTTTAGGGAAGATGGCGTCAAGGCGGCGGAGATGGCGATCAGAAACATAAAGGCCATCATTCGTCTGCTTGAAAAGATCGATGTGTCTGCGTTGTTAAAGGCGCAGGAAACCATGGATTCGGTGGAGACTCAGGAGATCGTACGCAGGGTCATCTTCAGTTAAGGGAGGGTTGAGGAGATGCTAAAGCCGCGTAAGCGTCTAACGCGCCGTCAGATAAAAGAGGACAAGTTCGTGACCTTCACGTTACGGGCGACGAGATTTGTCCAACGGAATTCAACCAGGCTTATAGTCGGGCTTATTGTGCTCATGGTAGGCGTCATTGTGAGCATCTCGCTTGTTAAGCGGAAGGAGCACAGAAGGATCCAGGCGATTGATCTCCTTGCGCAGGCAAGAATTGCTCAGGAAGAGGGAAGGGTTGAGGAGGCGTTCGAATTATATAAGGAGGTGGCAGATGATTACGGCGGGACTCGAGCTGCTGGCGAGGCCTTGATCGCGTTGGGAAATCGCTTCTTCCGGGATGGAAAATACGACGAGGCGATGGATGCGTTTAAAATGTATCTCCGTAAGTATAACTATGATGATATCTCCACTTATGCTGCCTGGTCGGGGATAGCTGCTTCTTTAGAGGAGCAGGGGAGGTATGCTGAAGCAGCCAAACAGTATAGGGAGTTTGCTGATAAGTACCGGCATTCCCCGTGGGCGCCCAGATGCCTGCTGGATGCATCCCGATGTTTCAGCCTATCAGGCGATGAGACGGCCGCAACGATGGCCTTGCAACAGATCATTGACTTCTACCCCAACTCACCTGTGGCATACCAGGCGAAGAGAGAGATAAAAACGGCGGAAGGTGAAATTCTGTATTAAAAAACCGAACCCAAGCTTTCCTCAGAAAAATCAGGCGGATATTTGCCCTTCTATCAAAGGTCGCATAAGATATCTTATGTAAACTAACGCCGGAAAAAATAAATAGAGGGAGCATGAAGATTGAAAATTCTACTTTCAGGCCAAAGAAGAAGGAATGGTTCACGGGATGAAATGCTAAAAGCATAAACTCCGACAAACAAACCACGGCCAAAGCTCAAAAATAAGGATAAGATCACATGAGAAATGGACCAAATTACCT
>DTYK01000243.1 GCA_012961925.1 Candidatus Latescibacterota bacterium | reverse complement strand
CCTTTTCGTAAAAGGCTTGAGCGAAAACGCCCACCTCCCGTCCCCAGCAGAGTTTGTGGGGCTCGGGGAGTATTTCTTTGCTCAAGCTTTCTTGTAAAGAAAACTTGCTTTGGACAGGCAAAGGAAAAGCAGATAAGAACTGTTTTGAAGACGAAGCCTCGTCGGTTTGAGGCTGAAGACTTCGCTATGGCTTAAAAGCGTTCCCTTAGCCTTCGAGGGATTGTCGGATAATGGAAGGGCAAGTTCCACTTGAACTCCCTCCTTGGTACCCCTCCGAGACCATAGATGACCAATTTCACAAGTCTCGTTTCTGTAGTGACAATGGGATCACCCTCAAGGGTGCGGTTAACGAAAAAGACCCTGTACCTGTCAGCGTGTTCCAGTACCTCTCCCCTCGGTCGGTCGAACTTATGGGGATATGGCCCAAACAGGCCCCTTGGGGCATGCCTCACCCCCCCTTCATCCACAAGGAAGGTCCTTGCCCCAATATCGGCTATTGGCAACGGCTCAACCCCTCTGTTCTCCATATATATTGAGAAATCAAGTCTGTCGTACTTGGCATAGCCCCATTTGTCAGAGTAATAGTCCCTGAGGATATCCCCCTGATAGATCCGGTTAAGTACTCGGGTCAAGTAGTTGTTTCTAAAGGTTTCAAACCCAAACCTCTGGGCAGGATCGTCCACATCGAAGGATGGGTACAGGGTAGTGTATATCTGATAAAGGTTCCTCAACCCTAACTCCCTCTCGCCCGGATACTCAGAGGTGGCAAAGTAGTTGATGACTCCCCTTATCTGGTCCTCAAGCTGTGTCTGATCCCAACCCGACCTTTCAGCCTCATAGTAAAGCCAGGCGATGTCGAAGGCGAAGGTTCTGAAAGTCACTTCCACATAGATACCCCCGGCAGTACTGCTTTTTGTGACAAGATTGAAGGTCCTGTTAAAGGCCTCCTCCATCGGCTTGCGAGGAGGAGATTTAGCACATCCGCCAAGAAAGGCTAAGTCTCCACAAAAGAAGAAAAACAGGAATAAAGACAAAAAATATGAACTCGTCCCCAATTTCATTCGCCTGACTCACCGGCCCTGGTGATGGCAAATTTCGTCGTTATCGGCCCTATAATCTCAAAGATGATGGTGGTCGCTGCAATGGTGTTGATAGTGAGAACCGCCAGATCATGGCCAGCCTGACCAAGAGTGTTGAATTCCCGTCCCACTAAGATGGCAAGACCAATTGCCACTCCTGCCTGGGAAAGTATACCCAGGCCAAGATACTTTCTGATAACCGGCTGTGCCTTTGCGAGGGAGGCTCCCAAAAAGGATCCACTCATCAATCCTGACGTTCTACCGAACATATAGACGAGGCCAAGAAGACCTATTTGTGGAAGCAGGGCAAGCTGGAGATGCGCTCCGGCAAGGACAAAGAAGATCACGTAGGCAGGTGGGGTGACACCTTCCACAACCTCAAGGGTCCTCCTGCCCACCCGTGGAGATAGGCTGACAAGTGTCATTCCAAGGACGAGGTTGGTCAGGATTAAGGAAAACCCGAACAGATTGGCCAGGCCTGTCAAGAGCATAATGGATCCGATAGTTAGGGTCAACAGCTCACCTCTTGTTCGTATCCTCCTCATAAAGTAGACAGATACGAGACCGAGCATAAACCCGGAAGCAAGCGCAAGTCCGATCTCCATCAGTGGATTACCTACGGCACGATGGAAGGAGAGACTCTCCCCATCACTGATCAGAGACCTTGCCACAGCGACAGCAAATGCATATATGATAATGGCTAACCCATCGTCAAACCCGACAACGGCTAAAACGGCGTTTGTGAGAGGCCCTTTTGCCTTGTACTCATGCAAAACAGCCACCGTGCCTGCCGGTGCACTGGCAGGGGCCATAGCACCAAATATCAAGGCATAGTGAACCTTATGGGTTAACAGATAGATGCCCCCGGCGACGATGAAAAAGGCAAAGAAAGATTCAGAAATTATGATTATAACGATACTCCGTCCCAGCTTTCTCAGTGTGCTCAGTGGTAGCTGGCTACCGATAACAAAGGCAACCAATCCCAGGACAAAATCGCTAATCACTCCCACCCGGCCCAGCAGATTCAACCCGAAAAGCTTGAAGACGGATGGCCCTAAAAAAAGTCCTATTATAATATAGCCGACAACCTGAGGAAATTTCAGACGGTTACCAAGTTTGCCACCGATAAATCCCAGAATTATAGCTATTCCTATCAGAAATAATATGTCCATTTAGAAAGGGAGTCCTTTCCAAGGACCTCACTCCAGATCCAATTCTGACGGGGTTCCTAACGCTGATTCTATCTTAATAGTGATTATGCAACCTACCCCCGGGGATTCCAGATCGATATCAACCTCTTTTAGCATGCGGACCATCTGGGCTCCGACTTCTTTATCTTCGACAAGAGCGAATATGGTCTTTGAATACGGTCTACCGCCACCCATCTGGAAACGTAAACCTGCAAAGATGGGGACCTCGTAAGCCAAAGCCCTTCCCATAGCCTGAGAGTCTATAATCGTTGCGTCCGTCACCCCCAGCTCAACCAGGACCGAGAGGACATCCTCAAGGAACTCTTCCTTGTTGAGTACTACAATGAGAAGATACATCCCGACCTCCTTCTATGCCCCCTGGGCTTGAAAGGCCATCCAATAGAGTGCCCCATTTTTTCTGGGAACACAGGTATACACTGCCTGGCGCAAATGCACCACGAAAACCCACTCAATGGTGAGAAATTTGAAATCTGACACAGCAACTGGACAGAATTATGCTCCAACGGTGTTTTTCAGTGTTCAATTTCCCGGAGACAGGTTCAAGACTTATAGACCACCCTTCCTTCCTTGGTCTCCACCTCCATTCTTGTGGGGAACCTCGAGTCGAACTCTTTTATCACTGCCATCACATCTTCCCTCGTCTTGGCCTCCAGAAGCTTGCGCTTGAGGTCCTTTATTTTCAGAAGCCTTGCTATCCTGGCAACGGCCTGAAGATACTCCTTTCTGACCTCATTGGGAGCAGCTATCATGAAGATCAGGTGCACAGGCTTGCCGTCCAGCGATTCGAAATCAATCCCCTCTTTAGATCCGGCAAAGGCTACCGCAAGACCCTTTACCGTCTCAGATCTTCCATGGGGAATCGCTATCCCATCGCCGATCGCGGTGCTTTCAATCTGCTCCCTCTTCTGAATTGACTCTATGAATTTTTCCAGGTCTGAAACCACCCCTGCCTCCACAAAAAGACGGCATATCTCCCGGATCACATCCTCTTTCTTCCTATACTCCAGTTCAGGGATGATCATCCCTTCTCTGATCAGATCTGAAAGCATCTCTAACCCCCTTCTGATAAACGCTACGTCTTCTTTCCCACCTCACCAGCCTTGGTGATAACATATTTGGTGCTGAAGGGGCCGACTATTTCGGTAACGATCGTCGTCCCCAGCCCCACGGCTACCACTATGCTACTGACAGAAGGGAACTCCCTGGCAGCAAGCAGGCACAGTCCGATGGCAATACCTGCCTGGGAGAAGAGTCCAAAGCCCGTGTATTTTCTGACAGTTAGCGGCGCCTTTGAAATCGTGGCTCCTAAGTTTGCCCCGAGGACCTTTCCTGTAAAACGGCCAAGAAGATATCCCAGGGCAACAAGGCCCAGCTTTGCAAGCATTCTGATATGAAGTCTTGCCCCGGCAAGCACGAAATATATCGTGTAGAAGGGATACCCGAAGTTTTGAAGAGGGGCGAAGACATCCTTCCTCCTGCGAGGGAAATTGGACATATAGAACCCCATGGCCATGCTTCCGAGCAGGGGAGAGAAGTGAAGAGGGCCTACCTGGAGCTGAAGCAAGCCACCTATTAGGGTCAACGTGCCAAGGGTCACCGTGAGTATTTCCAGAGGATATCTCACCCACCTGAGTATGTTACTGAGAAGGAGCCCGGCGATTATCCCCAGTCCAAGGGAGATCACAACCCCCAGGGCAACCAGACCGGCCAGTGAAGGGACCGAAACATGAACTCCTAAAAAGAGGGAATGGGCCAGGGATGCCGAAACAGAATAGGCGGCAAGTCCTAATGCATCGTCCAGCCCGACACATGCTAAAAGCGTCTGGGTCAGTGGCCCCTTGGCTCGATACTCATTCAGTACAAGAACCGTCACCGCCGGGGCCGTTGACGACCCTATAGCTGCAATCAGCAAGGAGAGGGCAAGCGGCTGATGCAGAAGCAACATAGCGAGTAGGATAAGGAAATAGGCCCCGAAGGTTTCGAAGATAACGATGGAGAAGATCGACCTCCCAAGGCTCCTCAACGTGCTCCTCTTTATCTCACCCCCCACGGTGAAGGCAATCAGGATCAGTGCGAACTCAATAAGCCAGCCGAGCTTTAAGCTCCATGACTCGGGAATGATCTTAAGGAAGGAGACACCAAAGGCAAGCCCGATGAGAAAGTAGCCTGTGACCGCAGGAACTTTTATCCTGGCTATCAGCTTCCCGCCGAGGTAGCCGAAGAAGAGGACAATGCCGACTACGAGGATCTCATTCATCGCCGCCCCTTCCCACGTCCCCAACAATTTTGCCCTTGATCATCTTCTCAAGCCATACTATCAACATCTCCCGTAGGTCTAATTCCCCTATGACCCGCGTATCCGTATCAACCACAGGTATCTCCTCAAGTCCATTATCTAACATCTTTGTCAGAGCGGATTCAAGGGTATCCTCATCTTTTGTACATACGAAGTTATCTCCTTCGATCAGGTCTGATGCCCGACGAGAGAGAGTAGCCTTCACAGCAGAATAACCGAGGAGATCCATTTCGGTCAGTTCCGAGAAGATTGCTCGCACGATATCCTTGAGGGTTATTACACCCTTCAACCTCTTCTGACCGTCAACGACGAAGAGAGACCTGGTCTTTGGGTCCTCTGTGATGGCAAGGACCAGTTCTTCCAACGATTCATCCGGTGTAACAGTGGTCGGAGTCTCAGTTATGAGTCTTCTTGCATTATATACTCTTAGCCTTTTCATCTCTACCTCTCTTTAACAGGATGCGTTTCGACAGCAGGGCTCTGGTTGATCGCATTCTCGTCAGCCCCGGGGAGGTCGAGTCTCATTGATCTGAGCACCTCCGGTTGAGAGAAAACCCCTTCAGGTGTTCCTACCTTGATGACCCTCCCCTCGTCCAGAACAATTATCTCCCCACATAACCGGGCGACCAGATCCATGTCGTGGGAGATTATGATAACCGTTGTGCCTCCGGAGTTGAGCCTTATGAGGATATCCACGATGCATTTAACCCCTTCGGGATCAAGCCCCACCGTAGGTTCATCAAGGATCAACACCTCAGGGCGCATGGCCACGACCCCTGCGATTGCGGCCCGCCTCTTTTCTCCCTCGCTCAAGGTCAATGGGGATCTTGAACCGAACTTCTCTGGTGTAAGACCCACCAGATTCAGAGCCCAGTTTACCCTTTGATCGATCCGCTCTTCCGGCACCCCAAGGTTCCTCAGACCGAAGGCAACGTCCTTAAAGATCGACTCCTCAAAAAGCTGAAACTCCGGAAACTGGAAGGCCAGACCGATCTTTCGCCGGACCTTCTTCAGATCTATACCTTTCTGCCAGAGTCGCTGTCCATCAACCTCCACCCATCCCGTCGTCGGCCTGAGCAACCCGTTAAAGTGCTGTACAAGGGTGGTCTTTCCGGATCCAGTCGGGCCAATAAGGGCGAGCAACATCTCTTCTTTTATCTCCAGATCAACGTTTGTAAGTGCCTTCCGTTCTGTCGGCATGCCTCTGTCGTATACATAGGAAAGACCTCCCGTGGCGATCTTGGAGGACCGCTCCCTCTTAACATCCGACATTGCGACGATCTCTCGACCTTGCTGTATGGGCATCCAGGATGGAGCCCCAGGCCCTTCCAGTCCAAGTCCTCTCAGCGGATCAGGATTGCTAAAGATACCGGCGGGCGTATCGTCCATCACTACCCTTCCCTCCGCCATTACGATAAGACGGTAGGCCTGAAGTGCCTCCTGCGGGTATTGAGTGATGTGAACGGTCGTCACTCCATCTTCAGTGTGGAGCTCCTTCAAGATCTGCATCATCTCTCTGCGACCCATCGGGTCGAGCAGGGATGTCGGTTCATCCAGGATCAGATATTCCGGAAACATTGCCAGCACCGAAGCGATGGCGAGCCTCTGTTTTTCGCCTCCAGAGAGCCGGTGTGGGTGATGGAAACGATACCCTTCAAGATCGAACCGCGCAAGGATCTCTTCAACCCTGCTACGCATCACTGAAGGCAACATCCCGAGGTTCTCGAGCCCGAAGGCAACTTCCCGTTCGACGGTGGCCGAGACGATCTGATCATCCGGGTTCTGAAATATCATCCCGACCTTCCGGCGAATCTGCCAGATATCCTCAGACCGCTTCGTTGAAAGCCCGTCAACTTTGACCTCACCTGATGTCGGACGAAGCAATCCATTGATGCACCGGGCAAGGGTCGTCTTTCCGGATCCATTGGCACCGATAATTGCCACCGACTCTCCCTTATCGATCTGGAGGTTCACACCATCAAGTGCCCTGATGGTCTCGCCTTTCCATTTATAGTCAAAATACAGATCTTTTATCTCGATCATAAGACGATAGGGTCCTTCAGTCTCCTCATCGGACAAAGTATACCAGCCCCATGGCCTCTTTTGCCAGGGCAAGGGTTTCCCTGGCCTCTGCACGGGCCTTCTCGCTACCTTCATGGATTATATCCTCTACCAGACCCGGCTCGTTCGCTAACCGATTGCGCCTCTCACGGATGGGATCGAGAAAGTGGTTTATGGCCCTGGCTAACTTTTCCTTCACCTCCACATCTCCAACCCTCCCCTTCCGATACCGTTCTTTAAGATCCTCAACCTCCTCCCTGTTCCGGTTAAAGGCATCATGGTAAATAAAGACTGGATTACCTTCAACATGCCCCGGATCCGTAGGGTGGATCCTGGTAGGATCGGTATACATCCCCATCACTTTTGTGCGAACCGTATCAGGACCATCGGAGAGAAAGATACAATTGCCAAGGGATTTGCTCATCTTTGCCTGGCCATCGGTCCCCACAAGGGTGGGTACATCCCCTATCAAGGCCTCCGGCTCTGGAAAGACCTTTCCGTAAAGGTTGTTGAACCTCCGCGCTACCTCCCGGGTCAGTTCGATGTGCGACTCCTGATCTTTCCCGACGGGAACCAGGTGCGCCCGCACCATCAGGATGTCCGCTGCTTGCAGGATAGGGTATCCCAGAAGTCCATAAGAAGGCGTTTCGATCTTCAGGTCGCGCAGGATCTCTTTCAGGGTCGGAACCCTCTGAAGACGTGGAACTGTCACAAGCATTCCGAAGAGAAGATGGAGTTCGGTCACTTCAGGTATCCGGGACTGAAGATAGATAGTTGCTTTTTGAGGATCGATACCAACAGAGATGTAGTCCAATACCAGATCTCTGATGTTCTGAGGGATCCCGGCAATCTCGTCACGTCGCACCTGCGTGGTCAGAGTATGCAAATCAGCGATGATGAAGAAGCATTCATATTCGTCTTGAAGCTTTACACGATTGACAAGGCTTCCTACATAGTGACCCAGGTGCAGTTTACCCGTAGGACGATCACCGGTCAGAATCCTTTTTTTCATACCTCTCCCCCTTTAACGAGCCGGCACTCTCAAAATTCACCGCAGAGATCGCAGAGAACACAGAGAAAGACAAAAGCGGAGGGTTCCCCTCCCTTGAGAATCCCTCTGCGCTCTTTGCGTGCTCCGCGGTTTTCATTTCGTTTTGGACAATACCAAAAAGCCCGAAACCTTCGCCGAGACCGTTTCTGACTCACTCCAGGAGTTAATGCTTTAGCATTTCATCCCGGGCAAGACATGCCTCCAGGCTTGTAGAGCCCGGGATGAAAGCTTGAAGACTTAGCTCCGACTCCCCCCTCGCTTCACTTGGGCTCAAACAGGTGAAAAACGGCCGCTCCGTTCGCCGGACGGTCTTTGCGGCTCAGGCTTAAGGGCACTTCATCCTATACTCGGCCAAACGGTTAACTTGATCCATTTTGCATCGGATGGCCTTCAAAAACTTGACATGAATTTTAAGATCTTGCCTTATGAAGGCGGATATTAAATAGAGATGTCCAAAACCCTGACCTTCACAGCCCCTGCTCCCACCATCTCCTTCAAAGCCCTTTCGCTGTCCCCGGGGTTCACATCCACCCCCTTTACTGCATCCTCCAGGATAAAGGTCCTGAACCCAAGTCTTATGGCATCCAGAACCGTTTCCTTAACGCAATAATCAGTAGCCAACCCTCCGATAAAGACCCTCTCCACACCTTGTCTTCGCAGGGATTCCTCCAACTCCGTGCCCTGAAACCCGGAGTAAGCCTCCTGGCCAGGCTCAGTACCTTTGGAGATGACCCTGGCCTGGTCCGGAATCTCAAGAGCCGGATGAAAATCGGCTCCCTGAGTGTTCTGGACGCAATGAGGGGGCCATATCCCACCCTGTTCTTTAAAAGAGATGTGGTTTCGAGGATGCCAGTCCCTGGTAGCACATATGAGAGCACCGGCTTCCAGGAACCTGTCTTTGTAATCGTTTAATATGGGAACCACCCTATCCCCCTCCGGCACAGGCAGGGTTCCACCAGGGATAAAATCCCTCTGGACATCCACAATTATCAAGGCATCCTTGGGGCCGATTTTCACCGGCATATACATCCACCTCCAACCCGTGAGACTCGTTTATAATAAATTTCATCTGTAAAAGCAAAAAGTTTCAGCAAGTAAATTAATAACGAAAGACCAAAAAGTCAAGTGGAACTTGCGGCGACGTTCTGACCGTCTCCTCCGGAGTACACTCCAAAAACCCCTTGACATTTTTCTTATTCCTGGGTATCATTTGCATTGTGAAGGTCTAATAAAAAGGAGTAGATTTATGTTCATTGACCAGGCAAGGATCTATGTCAAAGCCGGCGATGGCGGTAATGGGTGTGTAAGCTTCCGCAGAGAGAAACATGTTCCCCGGGGCGGCCCTGACGGAGGGGATGGAGGCGATGGCGGTAATGTGGTCTTTAGGGTTCACCCAAGCCTCAAAACATTATTGGACTTCCGCTACAGGCAGCATTACAAGGCCCAGCGAGGGGAACATGGGAAAGGGAAGAAAAAACACGGTAAGAAGGGTGAGGATCTCATTATCTGGGTGCCGGCCGGGACGGTCATCAGAGACGTCAGAACAGGGGGGATCCTGGCCGATCTGATAAAAGTGGGAGATTCGAAGATCCTTGCTTTTGGGGGGAAGGGAGGAAGGGGGAACGCACGGTTCGCAACATCAACCAATCAGGCACCAAGATATGCCGAGAGAGGTACCATAGGCCAGAAGAAGGTCCTTGACCTTGAGTTGAAACTGATCGCCGATGTCGGACTTGTGGGGCTTCCAAACGTGGGTAAATCCACTCTCCTTTCCCGGGTGTCATCCGCCCATCCCAAAATTGCCGATTATCCCTTCACCACTCTTGAACCAATCTTAGGGATAGTTCCGCTGGGCGAATACGACAGCTTCGTAATGGCCGATATACCCGGGTTGATCAAAGGGGCCCACGAGGGACGTGGTTTGGGTATACAGTTTCTCCGGCACATCGAAAGGACAAGGGTTCTGCTCTTCCTGATCGATTCCACGAGCAAAGACCCTTTCAAGGATTTTCACACCCTGAGGGAAGAACTGAGGTTATTTAACACCGCCCTGCTGCGGAAACCTCACGTGGCGGTTCTGACAAAGATCGATCTGATACGTGATCGCCACAGTGCTGCAAACTTCAATCTTACCTCAGATGTGCCCCTGTTGAAGATCTCGTCCATCACCGGTGAAGGCATCGGCGAACTACTCCGTACGATCGGAGAGGAATTGAAAAAGGCAACAGAAGGTGGGAGTTAATGCTTCAGCATTTCATCCTGGGTAAGACGTGCCTCCAAACTTATAGATCCCGGGATGAAAGCCTAAAGACTCAATTCCGAGTCGCCCTCTGAGGGACACACGACTAATCGACCCCGGAAGGGCTTTCCGCCAGCAAATTGTCTGTAGGAAAGGGCTTCTGCCCTCGATATCATCCCGAGCTATACCTTCACATACATCTTTCCCGGAAGGGCTCTCACCAATCCGTTGAGCTCAAGCGAAAGCAGAACAGAGGAGACCTGGTGAGAGGTAAACCCCGTCTCCTCGGTGATCCTGTCGATGTGTCTCGGTTCCGAAGACAAAGACCCAAGGACCGCCTTCTGTTCAGGTGTCAGATTCTTCTGGAGTTGCATGGATGCCGTAGGCTGTTCAGCCAATTCCTGAAACGGTGGTCCCAGCTCCTCCAATATGTCCTCCACTGTCTGTACGAGCTTTGCCCCCTGTTTGATAAGGGCATTCGTACCTCTGCTCTTGGCGGCATCCACGTTCCCCGGGACTGCAAAGACCTCTCTGTTCTGTTCAAGGGCGTACTCTGCGGTCAGAAGGGCACCGCTTCTCTCACCCGCCTCTATGACCACAACCCCTAACGAGAGCCCGCTTATGATCCTGTTTCTTCGCGGGAAGTTTTGTGCCTCGGGTGATGTGCCCATTGGAAACTCAGAGACCACTGCACCGTTCTTGCTAATGGCATCGCGGAGTCTGACATTCTCCGGTGGATAGACGACGTCAACCCCGCATCCCAGCACGGCGATCGTCATGGCACCTTTCTCCAGCGTGGCCCGATGTGCTACCGAATCGATCCCCCTTGCCATGCCGCTAACCACGGTGATCCCCAGCCTGGCCAGATCGCCAGCGAGCCTCTCCGCTGTCAGTCTCCCATAAGAAGAGGGACGGCGTGTGCCTACAATTGCCACAGATTCGCTACTCAGGGCCTCAAGCGATCCCTTCACGAACAGAAGCGGTGGCGGATCATGTATCTGTCTGAGCCTTGCTGGATAATTATCATCCTGATAGCAGACCACTCGAATCTGATTCCCCGTTATGGATGTCAGTTGCCTCCTCAACCAGACGTCATCCCGGTAGTTCCTTACCGCGATCGCTATCTTTTTGTCCAGGTGGGGTACCGACATCAGTTCGTTCAGGGAGGCCTCAAGCACCCTCCTTGGTGACCCAAAGCGCTCTACTAATGTGCGGAACCGGGCCGGTCCGATGCCTGGAACGGACAGAAGCATCAGCCAGTAGCTCAGATCCTCCAATTGATCCCCCTCTATCTGCTGATAATCTCAATCCGCACCCTGGCCGTACCAGTACTTATCATCCCGATCTTCTTGGCCGCTGCATAGGATAGGTCAAGGATCCTGCCTTCGACGAATGGACCCCGATCGTTCACCCTCACCACCACCCACCTGCCATTATCAAGGTTGGTCACCTTAATCCTCGTCCCAAAAGGAAGATTTCGGTGGGCTGCAGTGAAGGCAAACATATCGAATATCTCCCCGCTTGACGTCGGTCTACCATGAAACTCCCGCCCATAATAAGATGCCACACCAACCTGATAGACACCCGATGAGGTAACATCGTCCCTCTTCACCTCTTTATGGACGAAACGAGGGGCAGGCACACATCCTGAAAAGGAGACAGAAAAGGTAATTATCAAGACAAGCTTATACATAGCCCTTACCGTACGTCTCTTCAGCCAGCCCCTCCGGTACTCAGTTGGAGGCTACCTACAAGGTCAGAAATCTTGGCGATGTGGTTCTCCTCACAGAAGTGTTCCAGCCCATCGATGATCTTCATCGTACACCTGGGATCGACAAAGTTACCCGTACCAACCTGCACGGCACTCGCCCCTGAGATCAGGAACTCCAGTGCATCCATGGTGTTAAGAATACCACCTATTCCGATGATGGGAATCCTCACCGTCTGTGTCGCCTTCCAGACCATTGCCAGAGCAACGGGTTTGATAGCGGGTCCTGAAAGTCCCCCAGTAACACTGGCAAGCTTTGGCCTCCTGGTCTGGACATCAACTGCCATCCCGACAAGGGTGTTAATAAGGGAGATCGCATCGGCACCGGAATCTTCTGCAGCCCTTGCGATCGGGGCAATATCAGTGACATTGGGAGTGAGCTTGACGATCAGAGGCAACCGAGTGCTGGCCCTCGTCGCTGAGACCACCTCTGAAACGGTTTCAGGACTCGAGCCGAAGGCCAGCCCGCCCTTACTCACGTTAGGACAGGAGATGTTCAACTCAAACCCATCGATACCATCACATTCGGATAACCGACGGGTAACCTCAACGTACTCCTCTACAGTGCTGCCAGCGATGTTGACGATGACGGCCGTCTCAAGCCCGTGCAAAAAAGGCAGTTTCTCGGCGATGAAGGCCTCAACCCCCACGTTCTCCAGGCCGATGGAATTGAGCATCCCTGCCGGGGTTTCAACGGTGCGCGGAGGAGCATTCCCCTCACGAGGCAGCAATGTGATCGCCTTTGTAACAAAACCTCCCAGGCCCTCTATGTCAATCAGGTCAGCATATTCATCGCCGTACCCAAAGGTGCCTGAAGCTGCTAACACAGGGTTTTTGAGCTCGATGCTGCCGATCTTAACCCTGAGATTGGGCTTCACCTAAAGGATCACCTCCTCCGCATCAAAGACTGGACCATCCACACAAACCCTCCTGTATCCCGACGGAGTCCTGACAGCACAGCCCAGACAGGCACCAACACCACATGCCATATGTTCTTCCAGTGAAAGTTGACAGGGTATACGCCGTCTAACGGTTATCCTTGCAACCTCCTTTAGCATAGGCCTGGGGCCACAAGCAAACACCGAAAAGGCCCTGTCTGAGTTCTCCTGCAACGTGGCAGCCAGTAACTCCGTTACCGGCCCTGCGTAGCCCTCTGAACCGTCATCCGTCGCAACACGTACTTCTGCCCCAAGCAGCTCAAGTTCTTTACGCCGCATCAGATAGTCTCTCGAGCTGGCACCGATCAGAATGGTCACCTTTCTCCCTCGCCCCCTTGGGTCGTCAGAGCTCATCTTTCCCAGCATTGCTTCAGCCAGGAAGAAAAGGGGGGCTATACCTATCCCGCCCGAAACAAGAACGGCATCCTCCCTTCGAAACCAAAATCCATTACCGATGGGGCCAAGGCAGTCCAACCCTTCACCCTCTCCTTTTTCCGATAACCTCATAGTGCCTTCACCCACAAGCTGATACAGGATCTGAATCTCCTCCCGCTCGGCATCAGCCCTGTAAATGCTGAAGGGCCTGCGAAGCAGAGGACGAAATTGCGAACCTATTCTAACATGGATAAATTGGCCAGGCTTAGCCCTCTGGGCGATCCATGGAAGCTTGAGGGACATGAGGAAGATACCCGGAGCAACCTGCTCATTTGACAGGACCCGGCCAACAGCCTGAGTAATCATGATTCCAAAAAGGAAGGTTCACAGGATGGAATGTTAAAGTAACGGCTTCAGGGACTGAAAAAAAATTGTGAACCTGTCCCCAATTTTCATCTCGAAGAGTTCAGCTTCTCAGCAGCGATCTGACCATATTCCGAATCGGGGTACCTCTCAGCAAGCCTCTTATACATCGAGTAGGCCATTACAGAGTCCTGGAGGACATTTTCATACGTCCATGCAATCACGTATTCGGATTTCGGGGCATAATCGCTCTGGGGATATTCTCTAATCATCTCTTCGAATCGCATCAGATAATCCTGTGGGTCAACACCAGCCAATCGGAGATCCTCGGCTTCAAGGAAGAGCTTCCTTGCAGGAT
>DTYK01000242.1 GCA_012961925.1 Candidatus Latescibacterota bacterium | reverse complement strand
TTCCGTCTCGTCCGGTCTCCCAGCGATAGAGCACCAGTTTTTCTGTAAATTCGTGGATGGTGGTCATTGGCTTTTGATATTGAGGTAGACGTTACCGGTTTCCCAATCGTCGCTGGTTTCGACCAAGACGGCGCTGACGAGGCGTAGCAGCGAATCCTCGTTGGGGAAGAGCCCCGCCACCCTGGTCCGTCGCTTGATCTCCTTGTTGAGCCTCTCGATGCCGTTTGTGGTTCTCATCCTGGTGCGATGATACGGTGGCAGGGCAGGTGATGGGAACCTCATTATGGTGATCAGACCGATAGCCTTTGAGAGCATGGGGACCAGGAGCATGGCCACCCTCGTTACGACCGACGACTGCAGTGTGCTCATCGATCCAGGGGTATCGCTTGCCCCTTTACGTTATAACCTTCCACCCCATCCACTGGAATTGCAGCGGGAGACCGAGCACTGGATCCAGATAGTGGACCATGCCAGGGGGGCCGACGTGCTTGTGGTGACCCACTACCATTACGACCATCACAACCCGGGCGAACCCGAGATCTTCACCGGAAAGGTGGCACTGGTAAAACATCCGAGAGAGAGCATAAACCGGAGTCAGCAGGAACGGGCTGCCTACTTTCTGAACCGGTTGAGGCAGATACCGGGGGAGTTCCACTTCTCCGACGGCGAAGAGTTCACATTTGGGAAGACCAACGTCAGGTTTTCCAAGGCGGTATACCACGGTGCGAACTCAAAGTTGGGGTATGTTACGGAGGTCCTGGTGAAGGAGGAGTTTAAATTCCTGCATACCTCTGACGTAGAGGGTCCGGTCACAGACAGCCAGGTTGCCTTCATATTGGAGCAGGACCCGGACATCCTCTTCTGTGACGGACCGATGACGTACATGTTAGGGGTCAGATATTCTCAACAAAACCTGAAGAAATCTATTAACAACCTTATAGGGATTATACAGAACACCGGGGTGAAGAAACTCATCCTTGACCATCATTTCCTCAGGGATCTGAGGTGGAGGGAAAGGATCGGTCCGGTCTTTGAAGCGGCTGAAGCTAAAGGGGTAGAGGTGCTGACAGCCGCCCAATTCGGAGGCCTGCGGAACGATCTGCTTGAGGCGAGAAGACGTGAGCTTTACGGGGAGACATCTGCGTGATTGACGTTATATGGGAGGTCACGAGGTGGATCAGGGTGCGCCGTTTCTGCGGCTTGCTAACCTTTGCGAGAGGCTCGAGCTGACAACCAGGCGTCCTGAGCTTGCCAGACTGGTGGGAGACTTCCTCAGGTCCCTGCATGAAGAGGAGACCCCTGCTGCGGTCTATCTGATAGTGGGTACGATATTTCCTGAGTCGGATCCCAGGAGGTTGGATGTAAGCTGGAAGACCGTCCGAAAGGTCCTCAGCGGTTTAGATAGAGGAGCCTCTGGGCGAAATCCCCTCGCCATCCCTTGACGTTTATAGTTATTTCTCGGTGATTGCATCAGCCTCTGGTAAGGGGTCGAAAGCCAGGAGGGAACGGCTTCTCAGTGAACTGTTAGGCAGGGCCGGGGAGGTGGAGGCAAAATACATCATCAAGAACATCTTCGGTGAGATGCAGCATGGGGTTGGCGAAGGTGTGATGATGGACGCCATAGCAAAGGCGGCCGGCGTGAACACAGCGCTGGTCCGGAGGGCCTCGATGTTCTCCGGCGACCTCGGTCAGGCTACGCCCTGAGATTCGCACGGGTTACAAGGATCAGGGAGGACAAAGATGCACTTCAGGCCGATACTATCCACACGATCAGGGAACTATATGAGAAACAGTTCGAACGCAAGGCTAAGAGTACATAACAACACTAAAGAATTTAGTACTTGACATTATGAAGATCATGCACTACCTTTGTAGTAAAAGCTACAGAAAGGGAATCCAATGGACACGTTTGAGATCTCCGTCTTCATCGAGAACAGACCCCGAGAGGTTGCAAAGGTGGCGCGGATCCTTGGCGACAATGATATAAACATCCGAGGGATGGCCCTCTTATCCCTGGGGTTCAGCTACGACGCCATGAGGATGATAGTGGACAACCCGGAGAAGGCAGGCCGGGTGCTCAAGGAGAGGGGTTATGTCGTCGTCCCCATGGAAGTGATTGCCGTTGAGATCGAGGATGAACCAACGGGACTTGCTATGGTAGCCGAGATACTGGCCAACAAAGGATTTAATATAGAGTATCTCTACTCCTGCGGTAGTAAGAAGGAAGGCTCGATAACGGATATCCTCAGGATAACCCGGATAGACGATGCGGCTGAGGTACTTCGAAGCGCTGGAGTGAAGGTGCTTACGAGAAAAGAGCTCCATCCTGCACTCGAAAACGAAACCTGAGGAGCCAATCACACTCCAGATAACATGTAAGAGAAGACATAATCTATTTCAGGGCTGGTGAACCAGATTGAGAAGGACGGGGATAGCAGAGCTTCCTCTTCATTACGGGACCTGTCCCAGATGGCTGTTTGAAAGGATGGCCAGGCTGGCAAGGGCCATAACAGAGATAGTGGTCTACGAATATGGGCCTGGTGAGATGATAAGGAGGCTGTCAGATCCCTTCTTCTTCCAGTCCCTTGGTTGTGTGCTTGGATTTGACTGGCATTCAAGCGGCTTAACAACGACCCTCTGTGCCGCCTTAAAAGAAGGGCTTAAAGGCCTGGAGAAGGATTTAGGCCTGTTTGTGGCCGGTGGGAAGGGCGGTACTTCAAGGAAGACACCTACGGAGATTGAGAGCCGGGGTCACCTCATCTCAGCGAGCGCAGGAGACCTGATTTATGCAAGCAGGATGGCTGCAAAGGTGGACTCTACTGCTTTACAGGATGGTTATCAACTCTATCATCACTGCTTTATCTACACCCAGGAGGGTCTCTGGTGTGTGATCCAGCAAGGGATGAACGATGCCACCAGATACGCCAGGAGATATCATTGGCTCAGCGAAGGCTTGAGGGATTTTGTCTGCGAGCCTCATCAGGCCATCTGTTCAGAGACACGAGGCCGGGCCCTCAATTTGGTGGCAAGAGAGAGTGAGGAGGCAAGAGCGACGACCACTCTGCTTTCCCATGAACGGCCCGATCATCTGATCTCAGAACTTAAGAAGCTCCGGGATCTCCGGCTTCCAGCCCACCACGAGGTCCTCATAAGGGAGATTCACCCGGATAGGCTGGCCAAGATATTCTTGAAGACCTATGAAAGGCAGCCGGAAAATTTCGAAAGACTCCTCGGGGTGAACGGGGTTGGGCCGAAGACCATCAGGGCTTTGAGCCTTATCTCTGAACTGGTCTACGGCGTCAGCCCCAGTTTCCGTGATCCTGCACGATACAGCTTTGCCCACGGCGGTAAGGATGGATACCCCTACCCTGTAGACAGGGAGAACTACGACCGGAGCATTCAGATCCTGAGGACGGCCCTCCTTAAGGCAAAGATAGGAGAAAAAGAGAGACTGGAGTCCATAAAGAGACTGAGCAGAAGCAGCCAATTAATGACCAGAGGCTCGTGGAACCCGATTAAAAGGAGGATGGAGAGATGACGGAAGAGGAGATCGGCAAGGTGTCCGGTTATTTTGCGAAGATCGGGGTCGCTGGCATCAAGATCACCAGCGGCACGGTACGGATCGGGGATACCATCCACATCAAGGGCCATACCACCGATTTTCAGCAGCAGGTGGAGTCGATCCAGATTGAGCATGAATCAGTGGAACAGGCCGGACCCGGGGATTTAGTGGGCATAAAGGTTAAGGATCGTGTCAGGCCCAATGACGTGGTCTACAAGGTTTCCCAATGACGGAGACCCCGCAGGCAAGCGATAAATAATTTAAATGAGGGCAGCTTCCAATTGCTGCCCATTTATCAATAATCTGCGTTTCCCGGGGTAAGTCACAGTGCTTGCAAAGCTGTTCTCGCGTACGAGGAAGATGCAGAAGATACTTGCTGGCCTTCAGCTCAGGCCGGCTCAATCTCTGGCGGCCAGCTTCCTGGTCATGATCCTCGTGGGAACCGTGCTGTTAAGTCTGCCTATTTCCTCCGCCACAGGACAGGCTACAAGCTTCGTTGACGCACTGTTTACAGCAGTTTCAGCCGTCTGTGTGACCGGACTGATCGTGGTTGACACCCCGACCCACTTCTCCATGTTTGGGCAGTTGGTCATCCTTTTTTTGATCCAACTGGGCGGGCTCGGCATCATGACCTTTTCTACTTCCCTTGCCCTGGCTTTTGGCAGGAGGATAGGACTCCGGGAGAAGGTGGTGATGCAGGATGTCCTTGACCAGACTGATGTGGAGGATACGAAAAGACTTGTCGTCTATATTGTTAAGATGACCTTTTTGATAGAACTGACGGGGGCTGTACTCCTGTCAATCCGGTGGTATCCGGAATTCGGAGATGTTGGAAGGACGGTCTACTTCGCTATCTTTCACTCAATATCTGCCTTCTGTAATGCTGGATTCTCTCTCTTCTCGGACAGTTTTATGGGTTATAGGGGAGACATCACCCTAAATCTCATCCTAACCTCCCTCATAATCCTCGGCGGAATAGGTTTCGTAGTGGTGGCTGATCTTCATCGGTCGAGATTCTGGATGGGACGAAGAAGTAGCACGCCGCGATTGGCTCTGCATACGAAGCTCGTCCTTTCTGTCACACTTATTCTTCTCGTTTTTGGGACCGCTCTCTTCTTCCTTGTCGAATACAACAATTCGATGAACGGGACTCCTATCGTAGAGAGGCTCCTCTCCTCCTATTTTCAATCGGTCACTGCGAGGACAGCGGGGTTCAACACCCTCGACACCAGATCCTTGAGTCACGCTGCGCTCTTCGTCACCGTTCTTTTGATGTTCATTGGGGCCTCGCCCGGATCCACCGGGGGCGGGATAAAGACGAGCACCATAGGTGTCCTGTACGTCTTCACCCGGTCGATATTCCGGGGAAAGGAGGAGGTGGAGCTTTTCAGACGGAATGTGCCCCGAGCTGTGGTCTACAAAGCAATAGTAATCGTGATCTTCGCCACCTCATTCCTGGTTGCCCTGACAATCCCCTTGTTCATCACAGAGAATGCGCCCTTTATGGATGTGATCTTTGAGGCCGTCTCCGCTTTCGGGACAGTCGGCCTTTCACTCGGCCTGACTTCAAAACTCACAGACATCGGAAAGGTGCTGATCATCCTTCTGATGTTCGTCGGCAGGATCGGCCCCCTCACCATAGCATACGCAGTGGGCAGGAGGAAGGAGAGAGTCGCCCTCGGCTACCCGGAGGGTAGGGTTATGGTAGGATGAAAGAAAAATATGAACCCGTCCCCAATTTGCAAGGGGGTGAGCTATGCAGTTTGCAGTGATAGGATTAGGACAATTCGGCTTCAAGGTCGCCACCACTCTGGCCCAGATGGGCGGCGAGGTAATCGCTATAGATAGTAACAGAGAGAGGGTTGAGGAGATTAAGGACCAGGTTACCCAGGCGGTCTGTCTGGATTCAACCGATGAGAAAGCCCTCAGGGCTGCGGGCATACAGGATATGGACGCGGTAGTGGTGGCGATCGGAGAAAATATTGAGACGAGCATTCTGACCACAGCCCTCCTTAAGCGGCTCAAAGTAAAGAGGATAATAGCCAGGGCATCCACAAACCTCCAGGGCCAGGTGTTGGCTGAGGTCGGGGCTGAAAAGGTGATATATCCGGAGGATCAGATGGGCGAACAGGTGGCCAGGAGCATCATCGCCCCACATATCCTGCAGCACATAACCCTTCAGACCGGTCATAGCCTGGTACAGATCGTCCCCAAAAAGGAGTTCATAGGAAAGACAATAAAAGAGATTAACTTCAGGGCAAAGTATGGCGTGAACATCATCGCTATCCATAGAAAGGTCCCAACCATTACAGAGACAGGAGAGAGTGGTTTCAGAATCGAGGTGAACGATCTCCCTAATCCTGACGACAGGATAGAAGAGACCGACATATTGGTGGTTGTTGGATCGGATGAGAAGATAGAAAAACTTGCACGTGAGACGGAGGAAGGAGAGAAATGAACCTTTCATTGGCCCAGAAGGTTCGTGCCGGCTTCCTGGTGATCATTATCCTGATCGCCCTTGCGGGTATCACAAGTTATATCCACTTCGATAAATACACTACGTTCATGCTGATGATCGTGTTTGTTATCGGCTTAGGTTTCGCAATACTCCTGCCGCTAAAGATCACAAGCGCCTTTCAACAGATCAGCCGTGCCATAAAAAGGTCTATGGATGCGAATCTCAATGAGATCGTGGATGTCAAAGCAGAAGGTGAAATTGGAGACCTGAGCAGAATCCTGAACCGATTCATTTCGCAGATAAAGGTATTCGATGACCTGAAGGTAAAAAGGATTGTCGAAGAGAGGGGAAAACTGGAGACCACGCTCAATCTCCTTCCTGAGTGTGTGATCATAACCGATTCTGAGAACAAGGTGAACTTCATGAACAATGCCTGTCTACAGTTCTTCGGGCTCTCCTTCGATAATGTTACCGGAAAACCTTTGTCGAAAGTGAGGGGAATAGACGAGGAGTTAATCAAGCTTATAGACGAAGCCACGGCCAAACGAAGCCGGATCATCGGCAAGATCATTGAAATTTACTCAGGTTCAGGAAAGAGAAGAATATGGGTAAACATAGGGGCGGTTCGTCGCAGCGACGGCGAGGTCTCCTCTTTTGTAACCGTCTTCGGTGAGATCTTGGAAGAAAGGACAAAGGCCGAAGGGATAAAGGATAGAATTATAAAAGTCTTGGGACGCAGAGTCAAAGAGTGATCGACTCCAATCATATGGGAATGGGGAACCTGGTGCAGGAGGAAGAAATGGTTTCTACGCAAGATCGTAGAAGGCTTGTCCTGTTTGATGTAGATGGTACCATACTCAACAGTGGAGGAGCAGGTCGCAGGGCGATAAAAAGGGCTTTAATAGAGGTCTTTGGAACCACCGGCTCTGCAGACAGCTTCCCCTTTGCCGGGAAGACCGATCCCCAGATCATATTAGAACTTATGACAGGGGAAGGGCTACCCGAGGAGCTCATCAGGCGTAAGCTTGGGACTTTTTTTAAAGTCTATATTCGCAATTTAGAGGAGGAGATTCCCGTCGCCAGAAAACAGCTCTACCCGGGTGTGAGGGAACTTCTCTCGAACCTATCTGATATGGCTCAGACGATTTTGGGGCTTTTAACCGGTAACATCAGGGAAGGGGCGGAGATAAAACTGAAGGCCTTTGATTTGAACAATTATTTCCAGATCGGGGCCTACGGAGATGATTCTGAGGATAGATACAAACTGCCCCAGATTGCAATATCCAGAACAGCTGAGAAGTTCGGCAGAAGCTTCTGGGGCAAGGAGGTGGTGATCGTCGGAGACACGCCGCATGATATAAATTGCGGGAAAGCTGTAGAAGCAAAGTCCGTGGCAGTGGCTACGGGTTGGACTTCATTAGACGAATTAAAAAACCACAAACCAGACTATATATTCGAGGACTTCAGTGACTACGAAAAGGTGATAGAAGCGATATTGGCCTGAATTTCAAGCGGTCTGAGTTAATGAAGACCCAGTATAACATTACTACACGTTAAAGTGAACCCGAAAGAACACCAAGAGAAGGGACGAATTATCAAAGATCATCATCGGTGCGGCGATTGTGGATATCGGTTAGATATCTGTTGACCAGTTGGTCGTTTAGAAGTTGAAAACTGTTAAACATATTGAGCTGAAGAATAGTCAATTGAATTCTTTGTGCCTTTGTGGTGATAATCCGAAGGCTACCTTATCTTATTCACCCCTGATTATCTCCTTCACTCTCATCAACCTCGTCAGGCTCTCCCTTTCCATCTCCTCAAGTTTCATTGTGATATATTTTATTGCCTCCTGGAGGTCCGGTATAAGCACATACTCGAGGGCATTTACTCTACGTCTGGTCCTTTCGATCTCATCGGCCAGCAATTGAAGGGTCTTTTCCATCTCGGCCAGTTGAATCATCTTCTCTAAAAGCTGCTCCAGTTTTTTTAAGGCGACATCCAGATCGCCAGGGGTGGATGCAAAACCGTAGCAGTAAATCTTCCCCTCGATCTCCGGCTTCAGAACCGGCACCCTGATATTGAGTATAAGTCTCTGAGTGGCCTTAAGCTTCACAACCTTGCCAGGAAAAGATAGAGCCGCCTCCAATGTCCGGTCATCAAGCGACATCCGGGCTGAGAGAAAATGGCCATAGACCTCCTCAAGACGGGTCTCTACTTCCCGTCTCACCTCACCGATCCTCTCAACCAGCCCAAGGAGCTGACTCATCAGCTCATCCTGCTTATCCTTAAGGAGCTTATGACCACGTCTTGCCAGGATCAGTCGCTTCTTGAGCCTCAACAGCTCCATACGTGTGGCACTTACGGTCAGTCTCATATCATGCTGCCTCTTTAAGCTTAGAGAAATATTTCTCTATCCACTCGGGTCTGACCCTCTTTAACTCCGAGGTCGGGAAGACCGACAGGAGTTGCCATCCCAGATCCAGGGTCTGCTCGATCGGCCTGTCTTCATCCTCGCCCTGGGCAACGTATCTTCTCTCAAACTCATCAGCGAAGTCATAATACACCCGATCCATATCGGACAGGGCTGCCTCTCCGAGGATGACGGCCAGTTCCTGCGCCTCCTTGCCCCTGGCATAGGCGGCAAACAACTGATTGAAAAGGTCCGAATGGTCCTCCCGTGTCTTTCCCCTACCAATCCCTCTATCCTTTAACCTGGAGAGCGATGGAAGAACGTCTATCGGAGGGGTAATCCCCTTCTTATACAGCGCCCTGGACAGTATTATCTGGCCCTCCGTGATATATCCTGTGAGATCAGGGATAGGATGGGTCTTATCATCCTCGGGCATGGTTAAAATAGGGATCTGGGTTATAGAACCATTCTTGCCTTTAATCCGTCCGGCCCTTTCATATATGGTCGAAAGGTCCGTGTAGAGATATCCCGGATAACCCCTGCGTCCAGGGATCTCCTTCCTCGCTGCAGAGATCTCACGCAGGGCCTCGGCGTAGTTGGTCATATCGGTGAGTATGACCAGTACATGCATATCCTTGTCGAAGGCCAGGTATTCGGCACAGGTAAGGGCCATCCTGGGGGTGGCTATCCTTTCAATGGCAGGATCATCCGCCAAGTTCATGAAAAGCACAGATCTATCAATGGCACCGGTACTTCTGAAATCCTGAATGAAGTAGTCTGCCTCTTCGAAGGTTATACCCATTGCCGCGAATACAACGGCAAATTTCTCCTCTTTCCCCAAGACCTTTGCCTGCCTGGCAATCTGCGCTGCCAGCCGGTTATGAGGCAGACCTGAACCGGAAAATATGGGGAGCTTCTGACCCCTGACAAGGGTGTTAAGTCCATCTATGGCCGATATGCCCGTCTGTATAAATTCCGAGGGATACGCCCTCGCATAGGGATTGATCGGACTTCCCGAAATATCAAGCCTCTTTTCAGGAAGGATATTTGGCCCCCCATCGATAGGCCTCCCTAAACCATCAAAGATCCTTCCCAGAACGTCAATGGATAGTCCAAGCTCGATACCTTTCCCGAGGAACCTCACCTTGCTTTTGAACACATCCACCCCGGTTGTTCCCTCGAACAACTGTATCAATGCCATGTCCTTGTCAACCTCAAGGACCCTGCCTCTCCTCTTCTCTCCGGTGGGAAGCTCCAGTTCCACCAGTTCCTCGAACTTCACACCTTCCACTTCCTCAACCAGAACCAGGGGCCCAGCTATCTCCCTGATCGTCCTGTACTCTTTCTGCATATTTCTTTCCCCCAATTAAAGCTAACCCCGCTTCATAACGCGAAATGCTGAAGCATTAACTTCCAAGACGTTCAGCGGACTCCGTCATCTCAACCTCTTCAGACCCTCTGACTAACCCTTGGATTTCGGTCTCCATCCTTGTACCAATGGCCTCGAACTGGTCGAGCTGATCCTCAGGAGTAAATTTCGCCCTCGCTATTTCTTCTCTGACCTTAAGGTTAGAGAGCTGTTCGATGGTCACTCCTCCTTCCAGGGCTTCCTTCGAAAGATCGTACAGCGTGAGAATCAACTTCAATATGCCGCACTGTTTCTTCAATGAGGTGTAGGTGTCGGCCTCCATGAAGGCGTTCTGGTGCAGAAAATCCTCTCTGATCGATCTGGCGATCTCAAGGATGAGCCTATCGCCTGGTGACAGCGCTTCTATCCCTACCAGCTTGACGATCTCCTGGAGATCAGCCTCCTGCTGGAGCAACCTCATCGCCTGGGTCCTAAGCTGGGTAAAATCCTCACGGACTTCTCTGGTTAGGTAATCTTCCAGGTTACTGTAATAGAGGGAATAGCTGTTAAGCCAGCTTATTGCAGGAAAATGCCTCTGATAAGCCAGTTGGTCTTCCAGGCTCCAGAAGACCTTGACCACCCTGAGGGTTGACTGAACTACAGGATCGGCCAGATCACCTCCTGGTGGAGATACAGATCCAATGACGGTCAGGGAACTCTCTCTTCCGTCGTTGCCAAGGCAGACGACCTTACCAGCCCTTTCGTAAAACTCCGCTATGCGGGTCCCGAGGTAGGCCGGGTAACCCTCCTCTCCCGGCATCTCTTCAAGCCTTCCCGACATCTCCCTCATGGCCTCTGCCCATCGTGAGGTGGAATCTGCCATGAGGGCCACGTCATAGCCCATATCGCGGAAGTATTCGGCGATCGTGATACCGGTGTAAACGGAGGCCTCCCTTGCTGCCACAGGCATGTTAGAGGTGTTGGCGACCAACACTGTCCTTTCCATCAATGGCCTGCCGGTCCTTGGATCGGTAAGCTCGGGGAACTCTAACAGAACGCTTGCCATCTCATTGCCACGCTCACCGCATCCTATGAAGACAATTATATCGGCATCAGACCATTTGGCAAGCTGATGCTGTATCACAGTCTTGCCTGAACCAAAGGGGCCGGGCACACATGCTGTTCCACCCTTTCCAACCGGAAAGAAGGTGTCTATAACCCTCTGCCCGGTTATGAGAGGTATGTTCGGAACAAGTTTGTTCCTGTAAGGACGGGGGCTTCTCACAGGCCATCGTTGAAACATCGTCAGATCCCGGAGGCCAGCATCAGTCCTTATCCTGGCAACGGCCTCTTCGACCCGAAAGGTGCCCTCCTTTATCTCCTCCACCATACCCTCAATCCCTAACGGAACTATTACCCTGTGAGTGACAAGTGGAGTCTCCTGCACCGTTCCTAATATGTCGCCAGCTGTGACTTTCTCCCCGATCTTTACGGAAGGAACAAAGTGCCAGGTCTTCTCCCTGTCCAGAGAAGGGATATCTATACCTCTGGTTATGTAGTCCCCTGTCTGGTCCTTGATGATGTCAAGCGGCCTCTGGATACCATCATATATCGATCCAACCAGCCCGGGGCCCAATTCAACGCTCAACGGTTCACCTGTCATATAGACGGGCTCACCAGGTCCCAATCCCCCTGTGTTCTCGTAAACCTGAATGAAGGCCCTCTCACCCTGCAATTCTATTATCTCTCCAATGAGTCTCCTCTCACTCACCCTGACAACATCAAACATCCTCGCATCACCCATCCCCTCGGCCACAACCAGAGGGCCTGAGACCTTCACTATACGACCGACACCTTCCACTTCTTTCATCTCTTCCTCGCTTCCTATATCACCTCTCCCTGACCGGACCTTCATGGCGCCCCCGCACAGGGACGTTCACGATTAAGTCTTACTCAAACAGTGCCTCCGCAGCGTCCTCTTTATCCCTCTTTATGCTTTAATATATCTGCGCCAACGGCCTTCTTTACGGTATCACGAACTCTGTCAAATCCATATCCGACGCTGCCTCTAATGTTGGGGATAGGAACAACAACCGGCAAGGGCTTTAAGGCATACTCCTGAAGTCTATGAGAAATTTTCTCTGCCAGCTCTTCGGTGATAAATATCACGACATAATCGGACCGCACCAGATCGTCGAAGGCCTGCTCTGCCTCATGTATTTCCTTCACAGGATATACCCTGACGCCGGCAGCTTTAAAGAGCAGGACTGACTCCCGATCCCCGATCACGGCTACTTTTGAACCAGCAGGAGGCCAACCCTTTACGGCTCCCATACTCTGCGTCTCCTGACTCCTGTCCTGTGCTGGACTATCAGACATATCCATTGACTACTCTTTCCCTTATCAAATCGTCGGCCACTCCGTTCATTTTACCGACCACAATTGCCCTTACCGCCTTAAACTCATATTCCCTTAATAGAACATAGGCTATGAGGGGTTCTATTCCAAAAGGCTGTAATTTAGCCCGTCTGAGAAAGGAGATGATCAGCCCGTCCGAAAGCGATTCCAGCCGCGAAAACGAACTGGCATCGAGAAGATGTCCAACACCTTCCGCCACTACATCCGCATATCCGGTCTTCCTGAAGGCTTCGATTACCCTTTCCCAGCTTTCTCCTCTAAGGGATAGAAATTTCAGCTCCTCGATTGTGCCACCCTTTACCAACACCTGATCCATGATGTCTTCAAGGCCCAGCCATTTCAGCCTGAGGAAGGTTCGCAGATTTGCAAGATCAATCTCCAGCCTTAACCAATCGTGAAGAAACCGATTCCCAAAGGGCACAACTATCGAAAGGAAACGATCATACATCCTATTGTCAACCGCAACATCGATGAGCTGGGGGTCAAGCATCCCTTCCCAGACCGTGTCAACCCACCCGATGATATCTTTTATGGCCCCGGACACCCCTCTGTAGTCACTTTCCATCACCGCTTTTTTCAAAAGGTCAATCGAGGTCCTCCCGATCCCGATGAGCAGATGGTCAAGGTCCTGGTGTGAATACTTTGCCTTGAGCAGAACCTTCAGGTTATAGAAATCGTATCTTTCCAGGAAGAGGTCGGAGATAGAGGTATCTTTGGATAGCTCAGAAAGCAGATCAATCACACTCCGTTGCTGGATTTCCAGCATATATTCGAAGTCTGACCACCCCTCTAACCTTGGAAGTTCTCCTCCATAGCCACCCTCAGTCAGTATCCTGACTGCCTCCTCCGGATGCCTGACCTCGATGAGCCGCTCGATATCCTGCCTTCTTAGCTGACGGCTCTCCAGCGCACGGATCCTCCCTGTAGCATATGCATACCGGAGGTCCGGCTTAAAAGCAGGTCGATATCTGGAAACCTCTATCATGTTCGCCGATGCTCCTGTATCACGGGCCCTTATCCTCGAATAATATCCCTGCTACCTCTCCCTCCAGTTCCTCTCTGGCCAGGGAGAAGATGGATTCCAGAGAACAGTTGACCTCCTTACGTCCCTTAGTGAGGACGAACCCCCCGGCCATCTCCCTGGTCTTGTCGGACAACTTCAGTTGCCCTTTCCTCCCGTCTTCGCTCAGTTTCAGGTTGACCCTTTCAAGAAGCTCCTGGGTAATCCTGTCCTCATCCTTTGGGGAGATTATGACCTCCTCATCGCCATCATCCACCGCCTTAATCAAAAGCGCCTCGATCAGCCTGCAGTAATCATCGCGGCCCATTTCAATCACCCTTTTCATCGCCCTTTTAAACGTCTCTTCGATGAGATCCTGTTTCTCCCTTAAGAGCCGCTGCCGCTGATCAAGTTCCGCTGCAGAGATTAACCTCCTCTTCTCCTCCTCTGCCTGGATCTTGCCTTCCTCTTCTGCAGAAACCCTGATTCGCTCTATATTCGCCCGCTGCTCTTCTTTTATCTTCTCAATCTCTTTCTCCGCCTTTTGCTTTATCTCTTCGGCCTCGGCCTTGGCGTCGGCCATTATCTTATCGATAATCGCCTCAACAGCCATCTATCTCTCCTACTCCATTGTTGTTTCGGTGTTCATTCGATATTTCACGAACCTGGGTTATATAATTCCACCACAGAGGGTCAGGAACCCATCTTGTGCTCTCAACAACCTCTTCCGCGCCTCTACCAATTTCTGTAGATGAGCAATATCGAAGCAAGGAGCCCCAGCACTGCGTAGAACTCGACAAAGACGGCCAAGACCATGGCCTTTCCGGCCCCGCCGGGTTGCTTTGCAGTCATCTCCACGCCAGTGGCACAGACCCTTCCCTGATGGATTGCGGAGAAAATTCCAGCAAAGGCGATGGGAAGGCAACTTAAAAAAAGCTGCCAGCCCTGTCCAACCGTGAGGGTTTTGAAGAGAGGGATCCCTGTGGTGGTCCCGATAAGCCCTAACTTCATTATCACCAGGAAACCTACCAGAAAGCCGTAGATCCCCTGCGTCCCGGGCAGGGCTGTGAGCAGAAGAACCCTTCCGAAAAGTTCGGGCTCTTCACTCATGACGCCATTGGCCACCTGTGCGGTCACCCCAACACCTATCGCTGACCCTATACCTGCCAGTATCACGGCAAGACCAACCCCTATCAACGCTATCTCAAGACCGGTCATATATCAACCTCCTTTTGATTTAGGTGTTTTAGGGGATGCGATCAGTACGAACTGATAGCGCCTTTCAAAGGGATCAAATCGCTTACCGTTCCCTTCGAAGAACTTTCCGAAGAATTCGACAAACTGAAGCCTCATTGTATGTATGAACCCGCTTAGTATGTTTATGCCTATATTGGCCATGTGTCCCACCACAAGGAGTATCACCATCGCCAGAAAACCGATCACCGGGATATTGGACACCATCTTTGCCATTGTATTGACCACCAATGCGATTACCCCGGTGGCCATACCAAGAGCTAACAGCCTTGAATAGGAGAGTACATCTCCAAAATACCCTGTAATATTATAGAGCGAGAACAAACCTGTTCCCAGTCTACCGATAATGCCCTTTCTATCCCTACCGGCGAAGAGGACAATGATCAGACCTGAAGTGAGAGCTATCCATTTACCGGCCGTAGCAGCTCCGGGTTCTAACACAGCGGCCTTGCCAAGGCCGAATAGAACCAATCCGTTCAGAAGTACCAACCAACTTACCTGATCCAGGAGGGCATCCATAAATCTCCCGTCCCTGATGTTCCTGTAGAACCTGATCAGTATACCGGTGCAAACGTGGACGAATCCAAAGATAAGGGCTATTTTCAGGAAGGTTAGGGGATTATCCAGGGGACTGAAGAGCATGAGCCTTTCCCTGACCCTTTTAAGGGTTTCAAAGGATGGAGATAGGGTGTTGAAGTCGATACCGAAATAGCCACCTGTCAATATCCCTACCCCCATCGTTCCCAGCCCGCCCCAGAAAGAGACATGAAACAACCTCTTCATACCTTTTCCCAGGCGCAGGAATTTGAGCGCTAAAAGGGACAGCAGAGTTACCACCAGACCATATCCAGCATCAGTGAGACACATCCCGAGGAATAGGATGAAAAAGGGGGCCAAAACAGGGGTAGGATCGACTTCAAAATAGCTCGGTGTCCCATACAGGTCTGTGATCATCTCAAAGGGCTGTATTTCCCGCTTGTTCTCTAAAATTACGGGTGGCTCTTCGCCAGGCAATGGATCAACTGCTAAGACCCTCACCGCCTCGAATTCGCCTTCAAGGGTGGTTCTAAGGCTGTCAACATCCCTTTTCTTTATCCATCCTTCTATCATAAACGCCCTTGAAGTACTGGCAAAGCTTTGCTGAATAAGCTTTTGCCGGAGCAGGTTGGAATAATAATCGATAAAGAGGAGAAGTTTTGGGCGATGCTGAGCAAGCTGCCTTCCTTCATGGTCAATCTCTTCCTGTTCACTGATGAGGCTCTCAATCTGCTCCTTCAGGCAATCAATTATCTCCTGGGGTCTGCCTTCAAACCCGCGGATCGAAAAATCAGAGAACCCGAATTCGGAAAGCAGGTCCCCGATTTGAGAAGAACGCTCTCTTGAGCAGAAAATCACGATGTAGTCTCTCTTCCCTGAGCCGACCAGTATTGCGTGGAACTCATCGGTCAACTGGAGTAGTCTCTCCTGTAGTTTGTCGAAACTCTCCTTCAAGGTGGTCCCGATGAATACCTGTGTTCTCTTTGTGGGCTTGATCTCCTCCAGGGGCACTTGCAGCTGGCCCCACGGTTCAAGTTGCTCTTTCAATGAGGAGAGCCTCCTGAGAGAAGAGGCAAGCTCGGTCTTCCTCGCCTCCAGCTCATAACACCTCCTGACAACCCTCTGATAGTCGAACTTCTTACAGACCTCGGTATACTCCTCTTCAGTGAGTGATATCTTCGTCCCGGCCAGGCTGGACAGCAGCCCGGAGCCCTCTTCATACCCTTTGAGATATTCACTGGCAAACTTCAGCCCCGCAATGGTGTTTTCAAGATCTTCTGTAGAGATTTGGGCCTCTTTTGCAAACTCTGGCAGATCTGCATCGGCATAATTGTCCCTGACATCCACAACATGCACAATGCCGATATCCTGCAGCTTTCCTATAATCCTGTCCCTCACAGAGACATGCCCAAAGATCTGTATCTTCTGCATTGACGAGACAGCCATTACCTCGCAATCCTTTCTATTACAAGTACAATGGCTTCTTCGAGGTGAGCCTCCGCCCTTCTTCGAATCTCTCTCCTCAACCGCTCCCCTCTCTCTTTCAACTTTTTGATCTCCTTTTGGGCCTCTCCCCTCGCCAGTTCTATCTTCCTTTTGATAAGCTCCTTGGAATCCTTCTCGGCCGATACTATACTTGACTTTAGCTGGACCCTGGCTTCTTCTATACTCTCCGCCGCCTCCTTACCAGCCTCCTCTATCATCTTCTCGGCCCGAGCCTCAGCCTCCCTGATCTGCTCAAGTACCTCAAGTGCCATCCAATCCTCCACCTATCATTAACAACTCGCCAACAGGACTAAACAGGAAGCCCGGTAATACTCCCCGCTTCCTTTCCATAGGTCACCATCATCTG
>DTYK01000241.1 GCA_012961925.1 Candidatus Latescibacterota bacterium | reverse complement strand
TCCCTATCAAGAGCTGCCTCTGTCTGTAAGGTGACGGTACCGGCATTGGGTGAAAGATTGGGTGATGTGGCGGCTCTATGCGCAGCCATCTATGAGAAGTAGGACAACCGTGGCGGAGTTTTCTCGACCACGATGCTCTCTGGACGGGACAGCCCTATTTTGTCAGCGAATACGGCGGCATCTGGTGGTTCCCCGGACAGAAAGACAGAAAAAGTTGGAGATATGTCCAAAAGCCGAGGTCAGAGGAGGAATTCTTACGGCGCTATCGAGCATTAACTGGGACACTGCTTTTTCATTCCAAAGGGAGACAAATTATTAATATGAATCAATGGTGAAGGAGATTATGTCCCAAATACCAGACACATTAGACCTTGCCGCTCGTGCCAGAGCAGCACTGAACTATTTCATTCAGAACCCGGATCCCGAAGCTGGGTTTCAACCCTATTTTATCGCTAATTTAGAAGCTGATCCGCCTTATTTAGAACACAGTGAGTGGGATTTCGGCGATGTGAGCAGCCGCTTTGTAGAGGTCATTGCTTACATCAGAATAATGTCCGGTGACTATTCTGGGCAGGAAGCGGAAGCAGGACTGAAGGAATTTATGCTCTCTTTTCTTGATCCATCGGATGGCTTGCTCTATCGCCCGCAGTCTCCCTATGGCCCCTACCAATTGGCTTCTTCCGGAGGTAGGGCCGGGGCTTACATCTGGGATCAGGGAAGAGCCCTGTATGCCTTGCTCACCTGCTACCTGACCGAAGGGGAAGAGAAGGTACTGAAAAAAGTAGAAAGAATGATAGATGGATTAGATAAAATTGCGGTGCGCAAAGGTGATACTTGTTATTTTCCCACCGAGGCCTACCTGGGCAACGGCAGGTGGTTAGACCACCCTTTGATGTGGGTCCCCGATGGCCAACCCATTGACCCATTGGTGAGGTATTTTCAACTGACCGGTGATGGAAAGGCGCTGGATTTAGCCCGGAAGTTGGCCAGATCAGTGTTGACCCGCAAGCCCCTTACTTTTGGTCCAGATGGAGAGATGTTGCGGGATGCCCACAATACCCATTTTCACTCCCGCACTGCCTCGCTGATGGGACTGCTACGTCTGGGAATAGTCACCGGAGATGAAGCCTTGATAGATTTTGTGGAAAAGGCCTACAAGTGGGCCCGGGCTCAGGGCTCAAGTTTCGGCTGGATGCTCGAACAGCTTCGCACCCCCAAATGGAGCGAAACTTGTTCAATTACCGATATGATCAACTCAGCCGTGCTTCTGGCTGAGATCGGAAAGAGCGAGTACTGGGAAGATGTGGAAAGATTCACCCGCAACTGCTTAGTGGAAAGTCAGATCCTCTCTCAGGAGATGCTGCCCCGGCCCTGGAGAAAGGTGCCGGAGGAGGTCCCAGGCTCTCGTTCCTACGAGCGGGTGGTCGAGCGGGTTATGGGGGGATTTGTAGGCTCAGTTTTCCCCAACGATCGCTATTTCGAAGCAGATTGGCACGACGGCTTTGGCGTCAGCGGGTGCTGTAGTCCCAGCGGGACCAAAGGGCTGTACTTGGCCTGGAGCCACATTGTCACCCACAAGCCAGATGGAGTCTGGGTCAATCTGCTGTTGAATGCAAATACACCCTGGGTTGAAGTGCTATCAGCTCTTCCTTATGAAGGCCGGCTTGGCGTTTTGGTCAAAAACGCCTCGAAGGTACACGTGCGAATCCCCTCCTGGGTGAAGAGAGAAACCGTGGAGGTCAAGCGAAACGGAGAGCCTCAAGATATAGTTTGTAAGGGTACTTATGTTGTGCAAGAAAATCTTAGGAAGGGTGACCGGGTAGAGGTGAGTTATCCGGTGAGAAATCTTGAGGTGGCAGAGAAAGTCGCCGGAGAGGAATATCTTTTGCACTGGCGGGGGTACACCTTGGTGGGTATTGAGCCCCCTGGAAAGCGTATGCCGCTGTTCCAAAGGGAGGAGATGAATCGGAACGAAACCCCTCTGAAGCCGAATGGTCTCTCTGAACCAGCGAAAGAGAAATTCCATCTCTGGTAAAGGCAGAGCCTTCCAGTCTTCCTCACACAAAGCCGCAGAGAAAAACCCCTTTCCAAAGGCAAGAGGCCCTTTGCGCCCTTGCGTGAGGCAGACCAATTATTTAATCCTCAACGCCTAATGCAATTTTAGGATACTATGAACATAAATGAGGAGGAACTACCAATGAATACACGAGAGAGATTCTTAGAAGTGATGCAGCATTTCAACGCCGATGTTCCCACGCTAAAATGGGAATTTGGTTATTGGGGCAAGACCATTAATAATTGGTATAAACAGGGTTTGCCCAAAATCAACCCAGCCGCAATTCCCGACAAATACACCACCGTTTCCTCGTCCATTTACACTAAGGCCTGGACTTGTAATAATAAGTACGTTGCAGAGGGAGAGTACCCCGATGGCTATGCGATAATGGCAGGGGGATTGTATTGGCCCACGCAGGGCTTTGCCCTTGATCAGGATGTAAGAGATTACTTCGGCATGGATCAGACCCAGCAACTGGTGGACTTGAACCTGTTCTTCTATCCCATGTTTGACATTGAAGTTATTGAAGAGGATGATGACCACCTTAAATATAGAGATTTGGACGGAGTAGTCAGAGTCTACCTGAAAAAATCGGCCACAATGCCCTCGGGATGGGAATGGCCGATCAAAGATAGACAATCCTGGCAACAACTAAAAGAAGAAAGGATTAATTTCAACAATATCAGAGAAAGGCTGCCAGAAAATTGGGACAATTTAGTAGTAGAGTATAGAAACAGAGATTATCCGCTCGGACTGGGAGGATATCCATTAGGATTTTTTGGAACCCTGGCGCACCTGATTGGATATGAGAACCTGTTCTATATGTATTATGATGATCCAGAACTGGTACATGGCATCCTGGATACGTTCACGAACTTATGGATCGCTGTATTCTCAGAGGTAGTGGCGGAGGTTGAGATAGACCATCTGCAGATATGGGAAGATATTTCCTTCGGAAAGGGGCCGATGGTATCAGACTCCATAATTAAGGAATTTATGCTGCCATATTACAAGCGATTAATTGAGTTTGTGAAGACGAAGGGGGTTAATTTGATCTTTGTTGATACTGACGGGTACTGTATGTCGATTATACCGCTGTTCGTAGAAGCGGGCGTAACGGGAATGTTTCCCTTTGAAGCAGCCTGCGGTATGGATATTGTAAAAGTCAGGAAGGACTTTCCGCAACTGGCTTTGATGGGAGGCATTCCAAAATCGGAGATATGTCTGGGCAGGAAGAGAATAGATGAGATATTGAAACCGGTAAGAGAAGTGCTGAAGTCGGGAGGATTCATTCCCTTCGGAGATCATTTCATTCCACCCGAAGTGGATTGGGAGGGGTTTAAGTATTATCGAAATAGGTTAAATGATATTATTGACGGTAAATGTTAGTTCTAATGTTAGTTCTAATTGCAGAGCGTGAAAAACACAGAAAAAGGAAGATAAATTCAGCGGGGTTTAGGAAGCGTCTCGAGACGCCAATAGAATCGGGCTCTGGAGAGCCCTCCTACGTGAATGCTGGAATTTAAGTGTATAGGAATATCGCATGTTGTGAAATTCAACAAGACAATAACTGTAAAATCCCATAATATTCAAAAACGGAGGTCACTTGGCGCGATTTGAGAGCAAAAACGGCTGTTGGTATTACGATGGCAAACCATTCTTTATCTCCACTGGCTGGGCTACTTTCTTTCGGTTCAAGGACAAGGGCGATCTGAAATGCCTCCAGCAAGCCAAGGAAGTTGGGATGACCTGCATTGACAACTGGGTGCGGGGAGAGTGGCTCTGGGATGGCAAAAAGTGGAACTTTGATCTCTGGGACCAGTACACGGATGCCATCGCCCAACTGGGCTTGAAGACGGTGCTGACCATTGATTTTTCAGCCAGCCGCTTTCCCAGAGAGTTCGTCCTGAAGCACGGATGGCGAATCTGTACCGAAGAGGGTGAAGAATTTCTCCTCGATTATGAAGGACTTTACAAAGAGACCGATTTAGAGCTCAATGACCCCCGCCTCCGGGAGGTTCATGGACACCAGATCATCGGCGATCCCTATGTCTTTCAAAATCAACCCATCCACGATCCATCGTTTCTGAGGGTCCTGGAGGAATTCATCACTGTGGTGGTGAACCACTTCAAAGACCTGCCGCATCTGCTTCATTGGAACCTGATGGGCGAAATCTGGGGTTACAAGCCGTACTATAAGAAGCATGTGGGTATGATGGAGACCGGATACGACGAGTTCAATCGCAAGGCGTTTAGAGAGTGGCTTGGGAAGGAACACACCCTGGCCGGGCTTGCTCACCGTTGGGGTGCTGAGCCTGCCTACGGGGATTGGGTCGAGGTGGAGCCGCCAATCCGATACAAGCCCAATCAGGATTTCAAGGGCAGAATTTTGAACAACTGGAACGCCGCCTGGTGGGACTGGCACTGCTTTAAGTTAGAGAGCATGACCCGCTTTGTGCGCACGGTGGCCGGCTGGATCAAGGCGCTTGATGACCGTCCCATCATCGACGAGTTTAATGTGGGATTGGCTGGCTACTACGACGGCTGGAACAAAGAGGCACGCTGGAACTATCTCACCGGCCCAGAGGCCGTGGACCACCTGGGAGTACAGCAGTTCGAGGAGACGCCTGAGCGAAATATGTTCTACCTGGCCTGTTCTCGGGGTGCCTCATCGCCCCCCCATCAGCTCAATGAAATCGCCGGCGATCCCCTCGGCTACTTTATGTTCTGTCGCGATGATCGTTCCCCGATGTCGGAGGATCCTGTGAAATACGTCCGCCGTACCTTCTGGACAGCTCAGGCCATGGGGGCTATAGGGGTGAATGTATGGGATCTGAAAGGGGAAGGACTTTCAATCATCAACGAAGATGGAACTAAGAAACCCACCTGGTATGAGTACAAAGCCATCAATGAGGCAGTTGCTCAAATTGGTGGGCGGCTGTCAGCTTCTGCTCCCTTTCCTCTCAAGATCGGGATTCTCATCTTAGACGAGACCTCCCTGCGGCTACCGTCTCGGCAATCTAAGCTGGCGATGAAGATCTTGAAAGCTCTGCTGGATGGGCATTATATGTGCGAGTCGGCTATTTTGACCGAAAAAGAGTTGGCCGATGGAAAGGCGGGTGACTATGCCGTGATCTTTGCCCCGTGTATCCCGTACATATCATGGAAGAATGGCAACCGGCTCAGGGAGTATGTGAAGGCAGGCGGCACCCTGGTTCTTTGCCCGGGGGCTGGTCAATACGACCAGTTGGGCAAAGCATACGGTTGCATGATCGAACCTTTGGCCGAAGCGGCTGGTGTGGTGGCCTCTCCTCTGGCCGTTCCTGAATTCGGCACCCACGATATGTGTTGGCAGAGGGATTTCGGGATCGTAAAGGCCGGGGCAAATGTGCGAGGTGATTATCTTGAAAGATTGACCCTCAAGACAGACAATGTGGAGGTGCTGGCCGAATACGGCTGGCAGGCTAAGTTGCCGGTTGTTACCCGCCATCGTTTTGGCCGAGGGCAGTGTATCTATCTCGGTGTTCAACTTGGCACCGACGAGAACATCTTCGGCGCCTTTGTGCTGAGCGTGCCCAGAGAAGCAGGCCTTGATCCTCTGGTCTATGTGACCTCGAGGGAGGGAAAACGAGTTGATGGCCAGCTCTACGCCGGGATGCGCCGCCGCGAGGATGGTTACCTGCTGATTCTGGTCGAGGCAGACGATCGGGAGCACGATTTGAAGGTTCAGCTCAATGCCGCCCGACTGGGATTTGCCCCCGTAGAAACCTGGAAGGTCAGGAATTGTTTGGAGGATGAAGGTGCGGAGATCTCTGAAGCCACAGGCTGGTCGTTTAACACAGCCCTGGGGGTTGCGGCTGTTAAGGTGTTTGATATTGTTCAGGGGTAATATTCCAACCTCCCATCCCTTATGTCCGAAACTTGCACGATGAGAACCTTTCGCGTGGCGATGAGTCGCCCCGCTACTTTGAAGCAAAGCCCAATGAATTGGGCTGGAATAGGAGCTATATGCTCATAGGGGCTTACTTCTTAATCTGCAGCGGGTTTGGAGCCTGCGGGAAGTTGGACCTTTCTTGCCCAGACAGACGACCTAAGAGAGTTAACAATGGCTGACAAGAATTCTTTCTTATTTGATCATCTAATTCTTCCTAATGCCTATCTCACCTCTCCTGCTGCTCAGGATTCCGGCCTGGCAACGATTGAACCTCCACCGAACCTCCCACAGGTTCGGAACCTGCGGGAGGTTTATCTTCCTCAAACCGTTGACCAACCTACGGAGTTTATCTTAGGCTGGGACAGGGAGGAGGTTGGCTATTTGATCCTTTCTCTATCCGGTGCAGGTTGTGAGATCACCTGCTTCTATGGGGAGTCGTGGGAGGAGGCAATAGGCAGGGGCTTTCCCCATTTCGAGCATTGGGAGGCCCGAATGCAAATTGATCAAGTTCACCTGAAGGCAGGAGAAACATCCTGGCAATCTCCGGATCGTCGAGCATTCCGCTATTGCAGGCTTCGCATTGTTCCCGACAGTGGTCCTGTGACAATAGAAGAAATAGCACTTCGGCCGTGTGGACACCCTGTCCAACTTCTGGGCAGGTTCGAATGCTCCGATGATCGGGTAAACAAGATGTGGGAGGTAGGCGTACACATGGTTCGGCTCTGCATGCAGGAAGTCTACGAGGATGGAGTTCGCCGGGATCGCATGGCATGGATCCTGGACGCTCAGGTGGAGGCTCTGGTTAACTACTATGCATTTGGAGATCGCGAGCTCTTTGCCACCACCTGGCGTCACTTCGTCACCAAACAGTTTGATGACGGACTGATCGATTCCCTATGGGATTATAGTTGTTGGTGGGTGATCGCCTTACACGATTATTATTTGCACACTGCTGACTTGAATCTGGTGCGAGCGCTTTACCCTAATGGCATTGCGGGCATGGAACGGCTCCTGGACCGTCGAGATAATCTTTGCCTGCTTTCCAAAGAGGGGCGCCAGGAAGTGTTCGGTGGCGGGGAGGCAATTTTCTACAAGGCCTTGCTAGATCTGGCCGCTCTGGCGGCCTCGTTGGGAGAGTCTTCGGATGCTAGACGATATCTTGACGGCAGCCGATGAATTAAGATATGCCATCTACCGGCATCTTTGGGATCCGGCCCGGGGAGTCTACATTGATCGCAGGCCGCGGCACAAATTTATCGGTCACCGGGCAAACTTTACCTGCGTTGAAGAGAGTTTGAACGCCTTTGCACTGTTGTTTGGGCTTGCCGATCAAAAACGAGCGCTAAAAGTTAGTAAGTATCTTCAAGAACATCTCTGGAGCCCATATGGCTCTTTTCCCCATGAACGACCGAGAAAGTCGGATGGAACCTACGCCAGTGTTCCTCGTCAAGAGGGTAGTCCCGTGCACGATGACTGCATCTGGCCGGTGATGAACTTCTATGAGGTTGAGGGATACTTCCGCTGGGATATGCCGCAGGCGTGGGAGTTACTTCAGAGATGTTGGGGCAACCTTTTGGATCAAGGGGCGACGACATACTGGGAGTATGTGCATCAGGATGGCACCATCCCGGCGTTATGGACCAGTCTCTGTCATGGCTGGTCCGCGGGCGTGTCGTATTCGCTTCCTGCAAGCGTGGTGGGGATTAAGCCTTTAACTCCTGGATTTGCCACCTTTGAAATTTGCCCCCACTTAGGGCCGTTGGAATTGGCACGGGCGAGCGTACCAACACCGTATGTTGCGATCAGCGCCTTAGTACAAAAGGAGGGAGATCAAGTGAAGGTGGAGTCAGTGGATGCTCCCCCGAATGTCGATGGGTGAAAGTTAGTGACTGGTGAGGGGGCATTTCTTCTCCCAATTACCAAATTCTGTCGAAAAAGGCCCATTTTTGGCATTTGCTTAGGACATCAAATCCTGGGTTTGGCCTTTGGAGGTAAGACCTTCAAGCTCAAATTTGGGCATCGTGGGGCCAATCAT
>DTYK01000240.1 GCA_012961925.1 Candidatus Latescibacterota bacterium | reverse complement strand
GTGGGGTTGGGGGAGTATGTCTTTGCTCAAGCTTTCTTGTAAAGAAACCTTGGTTTGGGCAAACAAAGAAAAGGAAGGATAAGAACACGATCAACTCTTGACGAAATCATCGGTCTGGGGAGGTACCGGGAGTTGAACGGACAGGTGATGGCAGTCTGTATGAGCCGGGAAAAAGGCACTAAAAAACGGCCTGTCAACAAGGCCAGGTTTATTGAGAACTACGGATTGGACGGGGATGCCCATGCGGGCAGCACCACACGCCAGGTCAGCCTGCTGGCCTGGGAGGACGTGGAGGAGCTGGAGACAGAACTCGCCTGTCCGAAGATGGGCAAAACAAAGGGTTTCAGGCCCGGGGAGTTCGCAGAAAACCTCACTACCAGGGGGATAGCCCTGGGCTCGCTGAAACCCGGGATGCGGCTGAAGGTCGGGTCCGATGTCGTACTCGAGATCACGCAGATCGGCAAGGAGTGTCACAGGGATTGTGAGATAAAGAGGACTACGGGAAGGTGCATAATGCCACAGAAAGGACTGTTTGCCAAAGTATTAACCGGCGGAGAAGTAAAGGCCGGTGATGAGATCAGCGTCTGGTATTAGCGGCCCCCAATCTTCAGGAGGCAAAGCAGAAGTAGATGTGGAAAGGAGGGCAGTTTAATGGATTCCAAATTAATTCTGGTCTTATTGCTATTATCGTTTATGGGACTCTTTACCTTGATTCCCGTTCATGCTTCCGAGATCAGCAAGCAGGTCCTGGACAACGGTATGACCGTTATCCTTATGGAGAACCACTCCGCCCCAATCGTCAACATAAGGATTTATATCAGGACAGGTTCCATCTATGAAGGGGACTATTCGGGCAGCGGCATCTCCCACTTTTTGGAACACCTCGTCACAACTGGTACGAAGAAACGGCCCAAGGATGTGTTAGATAGGGAGATCGACGAGCTTGGTGGGGCCTTTAACGCCTATACTTCGAAAGATCACACCTGTTATTATATCTCCACGGCAAGCGCTTATTTCGATAAGGCCCTGGATATCATAACGGATATGGTGAAGAATCCGTCCCTGACCCAGGAGAACTTTGAGATTCAACGGGGTATCATCCTGAAGGAGATCAACATGGGCATGGACGAACCAGACAGGTACATCTACCACCTATTTAATGAGGTGGCCTTCAGGACACACCCCCAGAGATACCCGATAATCGGTTACAGGGAACTGTTCGAGAAGCTAACCAGGGATGATATCCTCTCATATTACCGGAGTACCTATGCTCCGAACAACATGGTCTTTGTGGCAGTAGGCGATTTTGACAGTGACGAAGTACTTCGCAAGGTGAAGGATTCCTTTGCGGACTTCGAACGCCGTTCCATCAATCTTCCAGAGTTGCCCAATGAGCCCAGACAACTGGCGACAAGGTCAAGGGCTGTGGAGCGGGACCTGGAGATGGCTTATATGCTGTTAGGATTCCATACCGTATCCATTGCTCACCCTGATCTATATCCACTTGATGTCCTCTCCTACATCCTTTCCAAGGGGAGGAGCTCACGCCTTTATAAGAAGCTCAAGGATGGACTTGGACTTGTGCAGAAGATAGAGACCTGGTCCGATACCCCCCCATATGACGCCGGCATCTTCGGTATTTACAGCGTGTTGCCTCCGGAGAACATTGATGCGGCTCAGAAGGCGATCAAGGATGAAATTTCTCGGCTCAAGACGGAGTATGTCTCCGAGGTGGAGCTGGCGAAGGCAAAACGCCAGAAGATCAGCAATTATATCTTCGCCGGCCAGACCGTTCAGGATCAGGCAGGCCGCCTCGGGATAGATGAGCTCTCCACCGGGGATGTCCATTTTAGCGAGAATTACGTGAGGAACATTCAGAAGGTGACGAAGGAAGATATTATGAGGGTCATGAGGAAATACTTCAACGACAATAACCTCTCAGTTGCGATACTCCAGCCTAAAAGGGCTGAAGAGTTGATTCCGGAACAAAAGATAGGTGCAAGACCCGAAGCCGGGAAGATACGCAAAGAGGTGTTGCCAAACGGCCTGACCCTCCTCGTCAAGGAGAACCCCACAATCCCCTTGGTGGCTATCCAGGCTATGTTCAGAGGAGGATTGCGTGTTGAGAACACCGGAGACAACGGCATCAGCAACTTCACGGTCAGGATGTTGCTAAGGGGTACCGAACGACGAAGCAGAGAGGACATCACTACGTTGATAGATTCAATTGGCGGTGAGATATCGACCTTCTCGGACGATGATCTCTTCGGCCTATCGGTCAGCGTCCTCAAGGAGGACCTTGAGACCGGGCTGGATCTCCTCTTCGATCTGATAAAGAACCCGAAGTTCGACGAAGACCAGATGGAGAAGGAGAGGAGGGATATAAAGGCCGAGATCAAATCCAGAGAAGATGACTGGTTACAGCATGCCGAGGACATGGTGAGAGGTGTGCTTTACACCCGTCATCCCTATCACCTCAACCCCTTGGGCACAGAGAGTACCATCTCAGCGATAAAAAGGGAGGACATCGTTGCCTTTCATCGTCGATACATTGTCCCCAATAACATGGTCCTCGCCGTTTTCGGCGATGTGGAGGGGGCGAAAGTGAAGGAGCTGGTCGGACGATTTTCGAAGGGGTTCAGGAGGGCCGAGCTCCACTTCCCTGAAGTATCCACCGAGCCTCCACTCCTGGAGAATCGAAAGGAGATTGAGGAGACAGAGAGAGAGCAGACCGTCATCTTTATAGGCTATCCCGGTATGAGCGTTGACAGTCCTGACAGATATGCGATGAAGGTGCTCGATGGGGTGATATCGGGGATAGGTTATCCGAGCGGCTGGTTACACCGCGATCTGAGGGGGAACAGGTTGGTCTACGTCGTGCATGCCTTCAATCAGCTTGCTAAGGATCCGGGCTATTTCGGGATTTTCGCTGCTACCACAGCGGATAAGCTCGACACGACACTGGCAATTATTAGCCATGATATCGACCGGATCAAGACCGAGCTGGTCTCTGAGGAGGAACTCAGGGTGGCTAAGCAGATGTGTATAACGATGAAGGCCCTCTATACCCAGAAGAACTCCGACCAGGCAAAGATTGCTGCCCGGGATGAACTGTTGGGGTTAGGGTATGATTTCAGTGAAAGGTACGAGGAGAACATTAACAGTATCACTGCTGAGGACGTGAAAAGGGTAGCAAACAAGTATCTCAATAACTACGCAATTGTAATCTCAAAACCCAAAGGATGAATCTTTTATAAGGAGCATGGTATGTCCCAGTGGGATGGTAGACTGCCGGTTCTTGTTATTGGTGGTGGCATGATATCCGAGGAGGTGATCCTGCCCACCCTCTTTCAGGAGCAGCGGGAGGGTCGGGTAGGGGATATCAGTGTGGCCAGCCGGAGGGCGGCGACTATCAAACACCTGAAAGAGGTCTTTCCTCGAAAGGAGTTCAGAGGCTACCCTGATCCTGAGAAGAAGGCTTTAGCGGAGAGTCATCCCCACATTTACAGAGAGGCCTTATCCCAATTGAAGGACCACGGTGTTGTCATTGTCGCCACCCCTGATCACCTCCACACAGAGATGGTCCTGGCCGCTATCGAGGCGGGGCATCACGTGATCGTTGAGAAGCCCCTCTGCCTCAAGGTGGAGGAGGCACATCAGATTATGGAGGCTGCTGGGGAGAGTGGGATTTACGTCCTGACAGATTTCCACAAGCGTCATGATCCAGCTATTCGAGCTGCAAAGTATAGATACGTTCAGGGGGATCTGGGAGAGATGCTGCACGGCCACGCCTGGATCGAGGAGAAGCGTGAGATGCCCCTGAAGGTCTTCGCCCGATGGTGCGAACACAGTTCCTCCTTCGAATATATCGGGGTGCACTATGCCGACGCATACTACTTCATCACGGGGCTAAAGCCGAAACGGCTGGTCGCGTTCGGGCAGAAGAAGTACCTTAAAAGAGATGGGAAAGACGCCTACGACGCGATCCAGGCTGTCATCGAGTGGGAAGACGGGTCAGTATTGTTCATCCAGACATCCTGGGTCTGCTCCGAATACAACAGCGCACTGACGAATCAGGGATTACAGCTGAGTGGTACAGAAGGGGAGCACTGGGCCGACCATAAAGACCGTAACTGTCATTTTGTTACGGAGAGATATGGTTATGAGGATTATAACCCCTATTTCTTTAAAGCCTTTGATAGCTGGGATCATCCTGGAGAGGTGGACTGGCAGGGCTATGGCTATGATAGTATCGTGCAGGGCTTGAACGACATCCGGAGGATAGAGCAGGCCACATTGGGGAAACCCGAGGAAGAGGCGCTTCGGATCCGTAAGGAGATGATCGCCCGTTTGGAGGGGACCAGGGCCCTACCCAGTCAGGCACTGATAGGGACAGCTATCAACGAAGCGGTCCGGTTGAGCATAGCGAATAAGGGCCGGTTCGTCAGGTTCGATGAGGGGATGTATCCGGTGCTGGAGGAGTAGGGAGGCAAGTCGAAGCCGGATGGATTATATTATCCCCCTGTCCTTCATGCTCAGGTGTCCCTTATGGCTCACTATAACATGGTCCAAGACGTCGATTCCCATCAGTTCACCTGCCTTTACTATCCTTCTCGTCAGCTCGATGTCATCTTCGCTCGGATTGATGTCACCCGAGGGGTGGTTATGAGCCAGGATCACACTTGCTGCAGAGTTTGCAACGGCCGGCCCAAAGACCTCCCTTGGATGGACAAGGCTGGCGTTTAACGTCCCGATAGAAACGGTTTCCTTGTAGATCACCTGATTACGGGCATTCAGGTAGAGGACGACGAAGTTCTCCTTCCGGTTCCTGCGGATGTTAGTCACTGCATCGGCGACGTCATTCGGGGTGCGGATCACCGGCAACAGATCCTCCTCAACGCCAAAGGCCCTCTTGCTTAGCTCAAATGCTGCCTTTATTACACAGGCCTTGGCCGGACCTATGCCCCTGAGCCGCCTTAGCTTCTCAAACGGGACCTCCGATAACTCCCTGACCGAATATTCTGAGAGTATACGCCTGGCAACCTCCAGGACATTCTTACCCCTGTATCCGGAACCCAGAAGTATCGCCAGGAGCTCCTGTTCCCTTAGGGCCTCAGGACCCTTCTCCATCAGCTTCTCCCTGGGTTTTTCTACCTTCGGCATGTCCTTTATCGTTGGATATTTAACTGAACCCATATCTGCTCCTCATTTCACGCTTAATATGAGGGGTTCGTCCTCTGTCACTACAATCGTATGTTCGAAATGGGCGGATAACTTGCCGTCGGCCGTTACAGCAGTCCATCCGTCCGGGAGTATCTTCACCTCCCAGGTGCCCTGGTTGACCATGGGTTCTATCGCAAGGACCATCCCCTTTTCAAGCCGTGGCCCCCGGTGAGGTTCCCCGAAGTTTGGTATTTGTGGCTCCTCATGGAGGTCCCTCCCGATACCGTGCCCGACAAAATCCCTCACTACGGAGAACCCGTTCGATTCGACACAGGATTGGATTGCGTGAGAGATATCATAGATCCGTTTGCCGACCCTGGCCTCACTTATACCCTCATATAGTGCCTTTTCAGTGACCGTTAACAGCCTTGCAGCATCGGCATCCGCCTTGCCAACCGGGACTGTGATCGCTGCGTCTCCGTAGTAGCCGTTTAGCCATACTCCTATATCTAGACTGATTATATCCCCTTCCTTCAGTCTCCTGGAACCGGGGATCCCGTGGATCACCTCCTCGTTCACCGAGGTGCACAGGCTTGCCGGGAAACCCCGGTAACCCTTGAAGGCCGGGATTGCGCCCCTCTCCCTGATCAGCATCTCCGCCATACTATCCAGTTCGCCGGTCGTAACACCAGGTTTGATCGCCTCCCCTAAATTGGCAAGGACCTGGGCAACAATGCGATTGCTCTCCCTCAACAGTCTCAGCTCTTCTTCGTTTTTCAACACGATCATAGTCCTGTGGCAATTATGATATCCGGTAGTATCTGCCATTTTCGTGCATTACCGGTATCACTTTCCCTTTGCGTTCTAATGTGAGTATCTGTTTACGGATAACATTTGGATGGAGCCCCAGTGAACTTGCTATCTCCTCGGCGGTGGCAGGCCGTCTCCTCAGAATCTGTGTTATGGCCTCCTCAATACCCCCATCAAAGAGGGACTGGACCCTGCGCCCCCCTTGAGCGATTACCTCGCATCCGTCCCCGAGGAATCGTTGAATCTCCTCCAGCCTTTCGTCCGCTACAGGCCTGGCGAATTCCTCGGCAGGAGGCCGAACGACGCTGTTCAGTTGGACCCTCTCGGGACTGATCTCTCTTATCGCCTGGCGGATCCTCTCAAGCTCTTCGGGTGTATCATTCAGGCCTTTAACAAGCATCACCTCAAGCCATAACTGCCCATGGTACTCTTCCCGAAAGGCCTTCTGCCCCTCAATTATCCTCTCTACAGATAGCCCTTCAGTAGGACGGTTTACGGCTTCGAAGACCTCCTGTGAGGCGGCATCGAGGGAAGGGATGACGACATCCGCATTCATCAGCTCATCCCGTACCCCTTCCTGGGAGAACAACGTCCCGTTCGTCAGGACGGCTACCGGGATCGAGGTTATACCCTTGACAGACTTGATGATCCTGCCTATCTTTGAGTTGAGGGTGGGTTCACCTGAACCCGAAAGGGTTATGTGGTCGATCCTCCTCCGCTCGGACAGAACCCTCTCAAGCTGGCTGAGAAGCTGCTCTTCAGAGATATAACCTTTTCGTTCGATAATTTTATGGGTTGTTCTCCCCAACTGACAGTACACACAGTCGAGTGTACAGGTCTTGAACGGAACCAGATCCAGTCCCAGGGAGAACCCTAACCTCCTTGAGGCAACGGGGCCAAACACGAGGATCTGGCCTCCTTTGCATAAAGGGTCTTTATGGCTGCTTTTGATGCCCATTATATCATTTCCGCTTCACGGAGACTATCCTGTTGTTCTCGTCCACGAAGACGAGCTTGAGAGGCAAACCTCTCGCATCCTCATCGCTGACCAACGCATAGGAGAGGACGAGGATCTCGTCCCCGACCTCGCCCAACCTTGCTGTCCCACCGTTCAGGCATACAGTACCTGAACCTTTTTCCTCTGGTATGGCATAGCTCTCAAATCTCTGACCATTTCTGAGGTTGACGACCTGAAGAAGTTCACCGGGCATTATATCCGCCTGTTCCATCAGTTCGCCATCAATGCCTATACTGCCTTCGTAATGCAGGTTTTTCGCAGTAACTTTCGCCTGATGGATCTTCGATTTGCACATCACCCTGTACATACCATCCCCTCCTGTCCTTTTTTAAGTGATTTGATCAGCAGATCTCCTTCCTTTACGCCCAGATAATCGGCAATCACCGGGCACTTGGCCTTCAGCAGGAAGAAGATGTTTCCGGCTTGCTCTTCCAGCACTTCAAAGTTACCCTGGCCTTTTGATATGATGAGGTCCGAACTCCTGAATAGCCGGTTCACCTCGTCCGAGCATTCATCCAGGACTGTGGCCGGTGCAGGGAGCTTGGCACCATTAGGGATCACCCTGACAAGGTCGGTGATCCCGACGAACCGGGCGTCCTCCATAGTAGCATCGTTAATTATGGGGTTCTGCTTAACGACGAACGTCATATTCAGATCCCATTGCGTAAGGATCTCCTCGATGAGGATCCTGTCGAAGACGATCTCGCCGGCATTGTCCCCTAAATACAGGACGGTCCGGACATCGTTCAGAGCGGTTTTAAACTGTTGATAATCATCAACTGCAAAGGTGATGTTCTGGAGTTCCCCCAGGGCTCCCTCAAGGTCGAAGTTACTGTTCACAACGCCGAAATCTATGATGTTGCCGAGGACGGCAAGCTCAACCGCAACCCTTAAAGGGTCTTCAGAGCCGACCACCAATTTCTTGAGCTGTGGATACAGTTCCATGCCTATCCTGTTGTATTTTCCCTTCACATCGTGGTACGGATCGCCATTGTCGGCGACCTCTCTGACTATGGCATGCAATATCGCCCCAACCTGAGGTGGGTAGAGATCGAGGGATATATCTGGCAACTTCTCCAGCACTCTACTCAAGACCTTCCTATGGTACCCCTCATCCTCTGTGGCCATCCTTGCTGCCTCCAGCGCCTGGCGAATGAAGCAAGGGAAACAATCAAGATGGGTCCTCATCGTCCGCTTTCCCTCCCTGATCCTTTCGGTAAATAAACTCTGTTCTTCAACAGAAGAGATAATATATCAAAAAATACAGCGTAAAGCAAAGGATATTTCCTGATATCTATGGGGTAACAAATAGTCCTGCATAATGGAGGACCGGGCTCAACAAAGCATGACTCATCGTTTGCTCGCAACTGGCCCTTAAAAGGTTCCCTGGTAACTCTGGCTGAAGTGTCAGGGTATAGATAAGTATACTATAAACATCTACATTTGTCAAGCAAAAAGGCCTTTGCGACGTAGCAAAGGCCATGCCGGTGGCAACGAGATCTCGTCCTTCTCAGACCCCTCGGACCCTGGGGGTTCCTTTTTTAGTACAATGTCGTGGAGTCAATAAGGCGTCTTCATTTATGCTCCCTTGAATTTAGCCATCTTCGGCTTAAGAATCGGACTATCCCAAACTTCCCCTTATCTTCCCCTTTCTTATTATCCAATCATGAACTAACCGAACCTCTTCCTCTTGATCAGGAACGATGACTTTGCCTGTTCCAAGCAGGTGCTTTAGGATGGGCTTGGTGGTCTCTACTAAGGTGAAGTAAAACTTATCCTCTTCTGTTTGCGGACCGATGTTTATGCCTAAGATCTCTTGAACTGCGTTTAGGTCCTCCTCTATCTCTTTCATGGCTTCATCTTGTAAAAATTCCTTTGCTATTCCCAAATTCACGAACCTCGCAGCAAAGCCCAAGTCCTCTTTTATGCTGGGATAGAATTTGAGAAGATCCGATAGGGATTCGTCGCCATATCTGGATATGATCTCTTTCAGCCCCCGTCCTGTCCCTATAAATTCTGGGGGCAAACCAATAGCATACAGAGAGGCGGTGTAGGTTATGACCCGGGGTAGAAGGACCTTCACATTTAAGTCGAACTGTTTCAATTCCTGAGCTATTGTCTTATCTTCCACAAACCGGGTGAGCTTATGGGGCTTGGCTACATCCCGGGCGTATCCCACTGCGCTGATCCTGGCCAATCTGTCTCGCTGCTTGGGCATGAGGTCGGAGACCTTGCAGACCATGTCGATGATCCTGAAGAAGGTGTTCAGGTAGTGCTTGGTGAAGATGCCGATGAAGTTATAAAGGGTATGATATTCATCTTCACTGAATTTCAAGTGATTTTCGGTAGGCAACCGTTCTTTTAGGATTTGAGCAAGTTTCCTCGTCTTATCGAAACCGTGATCATACCGCAGGGCTGACTGGATGGTTATCGTCTTCACTCCGGGGTAGGCCTTGATGATGTTGTCTATGTTCTCCAAGGTTACATGTCCTCTAAACGGAAGGGAGCCTGCGCCGAAGATGGGGGCGATATCTACGGCATAATCTTCTCCCGTTTTGTAAGCTTTAGCCAGGGCAACCTTGCCGGCAAACACTGCCGCCAACATCCCATAGGAGAGAGCTGGATCGGATCTGCCGATCATAAAGCGAATCTCGGGAGTCTCCAGCCCCAAATCACGGGATCTATCCAGATATTCGCCCAACATCCTGTCTATGTTGAGTAGCTCGGGAACCTCCTCCACTAAAGGGATCAGTTGGATGGAGTTCGGGTCAGGGCTGAGGTTAAACTCTTTGTGGGCCAGCTCGATCACGTCAACCACCCTTTTTCTCACGTCGATCAGTTCATCAGCACTCTCACACATAGGGATAATAACCTCTTTCACTGCTTGGGCATCGGCCTCCTCTTTCACCCGGACATTGGTCTCCATCACCGACAGCAGAGCCATCAGCTGCCTGAAGGCATTCTCTTTGGTGGCACTGACGATGCGAGGGGTGATAAAGACATCTCTCCCCGGGACAATCCCCTTCTCCAACAAGCCAGTTGCTACCTGAACTGGCTGATGATATGGAGTCAGCTTCCCCTCAAAGTCTATCATTATCTCCTCTACCCCCAACCCCTCAGGTGCAGGGGTAAGGCCGAATATGGCCTCTTGGGGTTCCTCCTGGATGGGGATATATCTGCTGGCACAGTCCGGATGCTGGGTCATCATAGATGTGGGTATTTTTGGCACTTTTCTCCCCTTTCTTTATAAAAGATAGCTATCTTTGCTCATAGAAGGGCCGATGCAGATGGCCTCGTCGGCGAAGGCTACATGGAGGCAATTACTATCGGCCTCTGAGTAGATGGCAACCGTCTCGATCCCCAACTCCTTACATGCCCTGATCACCCTCAGGGCAATCTCCCCTCGATTGGCGACCAATATCCTCTTGAACATCAGATGCCACCCTCCGATAACTACGCTACTACCGGTGCGCTTATCTTTCAGGGTTCCATCTTCACCTTGAGATCTTCATCTCAAGAAGGGCCTGTGCCTCGGTGGTTGCATCATACTCGGCGTTTTCACTAATGTCTCCGTGCATCCTGGCCTTGGCCAGTTGCTTTAATATCTCCCTTCGACGAACGGTCTTCAGGAACTGAAGCTCCTTTTTCAGTTTCTCGTACCCCTTACGGGTTAAAAATACCATCTTTGTGGACATCTCCTCTACCTCCTCTTTAGTTCTTCTGAATCACAAACATGGGCAATAAAAAAAACAACACCCACTCCCTTTCCAGGGGACTTTCGAGTGTTGGTTTACCCTTCAACAAGCCTCCCTGAGGCTCCATCAGGGCTGCTTTTTGACCGGTCTCCCTAAAACTGTTTTAAATCTACCATGGATGGTGGTATTTGTCAAGCAAAAATTTTTGTACAGATTAGCCAGGGAGCCTACTTTCCAAATCTCTATCCAATGTGAAGATTATGACCCTCTCTCCGGTCTTTGTACTTATGTCACTATGCATACTGACCACCTTGGCATCGGTTAATTCAGAGACAAGGTTTTCCAGTAACCGCCGTGCTCCCTCCAGCAATCGAACCCTCACCTGCTTGATCAACAGGCTCCCTTCATCATCCTTGGCCAGTTGCCGTTCTGCTGGCGTTAGGACCCCTTTTAATCGCACAAAGATCATATCCTTTATGATATAAGTCCTCGTCTCGGTAGGACCCCTGCCCATATATTCCTTCTCAAACTTTATCATGGCTTCGCTGACCTCAGCCTCGATCTGTCCTTTGGTTTTGCCCTTCATAATCTCTCCATCACTCTTTCTATCTCTTTAAAATTTCTAAGGTCTCCTCTGACGTTGGGAAGGTCTCCCTTCCCCTACCAGTGCAGGCTATGGCTGCGGCGGCGTTGGCGAACTCGGCTGCAGGGATCAACCCTTCCCCTCTCAGGAGCCGGGATATAAACGCCGCTGCAAAGACATCCCCCGCACCTGTTGTATCCACCATCGTACCTATCTTAATCCCTTTGACGTTCACAGGTGCTTTCCCTTTCTGAGCGATCAGACAGCCCTGTTCCCCAAGCTTCACAATCACACTGGCTACACCCTGTTCTAGAAAGAACTCTGCCGAACTTTCCGAATCCGATCTTCCACTGATAATTTGTGCCTCATCTTCTGTAGGCAGGAAGTAGTCCACAGACGCCAGTGCACGCAGGATGGATCTGATCTCCCCATCGGTAGTGCTAAAAGGGATCGGCCCAGGATCGAGGAACGTCATAGCCCCCTTATCCTTCGCTCTGCCAAGAATTTCCGCAAGGGCATTTCCGCCGATCCCGGTCAGCATGAAAAAGTTCATAAAACAGAAGGCCCTGGTCTTTTCAAGGATATCATCCGGAAGATCATCCGGTGAAAGGCGGGCGTTCGCTCCGGGGAAGAAGATCGAGGATCGCTGGCCGGATTCTGTTCTCACCAATACCGAGACCCCTGTTGGTATGTCACCATTGATCTTCACCCCAGTGGTGTCCACGCCTACCTGTTTCAGAGCGTTTAAAATCGCCATGCCGTCCTCATCATCGCCGAGGCTGCAGATGATGCTGGATCTTGTGCCAAGTCTACCCGAGGCAAAGGCCAAGTTGTCCGCACTTCCTCCGGGGCACCTATCCAGCCTCTGTGCGAGTATCATCCGTCTCCCTGCCAGTCTACCGGCCAGTAGTTCCACCTGAGGGATCGTCCTTGGCTGGCCTCCGATTCGGGTCCGGATCTGCCCATCAAGCTTCAAGCCGGACACCGGTCCGAGGGCTATGTCTATCTGTGCATCACCCATCACTACAAGATCCAGCATCGCTTGCTCCTTAACCCTCTTTATGAAGTTGCAATCGGTCACTGATTTTTACCTGTAGCACCATAGTCCCTGGACCGACAGGGCACATAGAAGCATAGGTTGCGATGTAATACGCAATAAATATAACAGAATCCGAACTTTTTGGCAACCTTTTTGTCCTTTCATTCCGAAATTCAAACCTTTGGATCCACAGGGTTAAAAAATCGAAGGGTGCCGAAGCTCCCCTTTGGGAAAGATATTACAGAAAGCCTGAAGTTGAATGTCGCATGATGATCAGCGGCAGAAAGGACTCGGTGTACATCAGCTGGACTAACACTCCGAAGAGAAACCTATGAACGCGATTAGTCCGGTGCTATCCCTGCATGGCCGCAGTAGTGCACCAGCCAATCGCTACGAGTCGGGTCCCTCCGGCGGAGGAATTGGTGGGCCCTTTTGATGGATTCCATCAGCCGCCTCTCCTGCTCCTTATCGGGGTCGAGCCCACAGATCTCCCTAAGGACATGGTCAATACCCCTGGGATACACCTCTTCTGCAAAACGTCTGTCGTTCTTGAAAAGCCGGCCATCCCGATCCTTTCCTCTGAACAGCATTGCTGCTGCTGTGCCTAAGATCGTGTAAGGGGCGAAGATCCCATGCCTCAAGTCGAGTCTCAGGGCACCGATCAGCCTGTCATCGGATGAAAGCTTGCGCGGAAGGTCCCTGCCGACACGGTAGATGGTGTCACCGAGGGAGCGATTGCCGAAACGACGGATCAGGTCGGAGATATACTCCGAGTGATTCTCCTCATTGAACTCTCCGGGATAGTCCGCAATAAGGGCCCTGGCCGATTCCCACATGGCTCCCTGGACAGCCTTCCGGATGTGTTCATCATCTATTGCCTGCCAGATGTAGACCGTCTCAGGATTCACCAGATATCCCAGGTAGGCCGTGACTGCATGGCCGAGGTTGTGGATGAAGGATTTCCGGTCAACGTATGCGTCTATGTTTTCCTTTGCGTCAATCCCTTCAACATCAGGGACTCCCCCCTTGAACCCCTTCTTATCCACTATCAGAGTATTAAAGGCCTCTGCAAAGACCAGAAGAGAGTCCTTCCTCCTCTGTTCTTCGGTCATGATCGGTACCATCTTGCCTATGCTCGTCTCAACCAGGCCCACAAGAGAATCCAAAGGGTAATCGGCCGGCAGATACTGCAACAGACCGGAACGGAAGACCTCAGAGGCATTTCGCAAGTTTTCGCAGATAATGATATCCAGGGGGCCATTGCCCATTTGCCGCCGGTTCACAAGGCCCCTGGCAACGGTAGGATAAATGTAGGGTAGGGCACCGGGGCCGACGGCAGTAGCCATTATGTCACAGGTGGCGATCTCCTCTACCACCCGTTCGGTATCCCTGCCATGGACGGCCCGGACGTTCTTGACCCATATTGTCTGGGGGTTGATATCTCGGACCTCTACCCTGTACCTTCCGTATCTGTTCAGGGCATCAACGATAAGGTCGTCTATGTCAACAAAGACAACCTCCCAGCCGGAACGGGAGAAGAGTTGCCCGATGAAGGACCTCCCTATATTCCCGGCACCATACTGGAGCAATCTCCTGGCCATTCTACCAAGATAACATTAAAATAGGATTTAGCACCCTAAAATCGAGAAGAAAAATATGGACCCCGCCCCAATTTTAAATGCTCCTCCAGAAATTTCCGCTCTTTCCGGAGATCCCACCCCTGAACGTCTATCAAAGGAGACTCTGTATGGGGATAGATGACACCCTTCCCATCGATCCGTTGCTCACGCACCGCCTTTATCAGAGAGATGGCAGCGTCCAGCCCCCCACATTTTGCGATGTAGTTTCCTGGGTCGATCAGCCCGGAGGCGATCATCTCCAATGCCCGTGCGACATCCGGAGGTTCGCTTCCGCTTGAACCGACAACCGATATTCCGTCGTAATGGATCCTTCGTGAGTCCACCTGGATCAAACTCTCCCCGGCCCTTGCTCCGCCGAAGAAGTTTGTTACACCGCCCCGGGCAAGATACTCTAAGGATTTCTCCTGGACCTTTGCGATGCCAAGAGCGATAATCACATCATCAACTCCCCTCCCATCTGTCTCCTCCTGTATCGTCCTATCTAAATCATCAGGATGTGTGCAAACCAGGCGGATGCCCAACTCCCTTGCCTTACGGGAGAAGATGTGTTTGGCCTTTTCAAGCCTCTGCGGGAGAAGTTCGGATACGATAATCTCTTCTGGATGGTAGCTCATTGCCACCTCCACATG
>DTYK01000239.1 GCA_012961925.1 Candidatus Latescibacterota bacterium | reverse complement strand
TCACAGGATTGTACTCTAAAACGGTCAGTCTCTCCGGAACGGAACCTCCAGGCCGTTGGCCTCCAACAACTCCCTGTCGCCGATAATTTCCTTAGTCTGCCCATCAGCAACTATCCTCCCCCCACACAAGATGATTATCCTGCCGCATAGTCCAAATATCATCTCGAGGTCATGACCCGCTATAATTTTCGTTATCCTTATCTCTTTCAACAGATTAATCTGCTCCCGACGGGCCCGTGGATCCAGGTTACTGGTCGGTTCGTCAAGGACTAAAACCTCCGGGTGCATTGAGAGCACCGTGGCCAAAGAGATCCTCTTCTTCTCACCAAAACTGAGGTGGTGCGGGGACCTTCGTTCAAATCCACTCAACCCAACTTTTTCCAATGCCTCCTTCACCCTGCTCCTCACCACATCCTCGGGTAACCTCAGGTTTAATGGACCGAAGGCCACGTCGTCAAAAACAGTAGGGCAAAAGAGCTGATCATCCGGATCCTGGAAGACCAGACCCACTTTGCTCCTTATCTGTCGGAGATTACCGTCGTTCACCTCCATGCCGAGGACTTTAACGGTGCCCTTGCCCCTTAGAACACCATTGAGATGGAGAAGCAAGGTGGTCTTTCCAGCCCCATTCGGCCCAATGATCCCCACAGACTCACCTTTATAGATAGCCATGTCAATGTCATATAGCGCCTTTTTCCCATCCGGATAGACAAAATTTAGGTTCTTGATCTCTACAACCTTTTGCAATTTACACCCTCCCTATTTTTATCATGACCAGAGACGCCAGAAAAATGACCAGAAACAGGACGTCGTTTCTCCTTAACGTCGGATGACTTAGCGTCAATATCTCTCCGTTAAAGCCCCTTGCCGCCATACTCTGGTAAACCCTCTCGCCCCGTTCGTAAGTCCGGATAAAGAGCAGTCCAATCATATTGGCAAAGACCTTCAACTGTCGGAAATGTTCTCCACCAAAATATCTAGACCTCCGTGCCCGTTCCATTCTCATGGATTCATCGATCAAGACAAATATGTAACGATACATAAATGAAAGTACCATTATCAGCACCTTGGGGACATATAATCTCTCAAATCCCTTCAGGACTTCCGGAAATCTGGTGGTGGATGAGAGCGTGATCATCGCCAGAACCGCAAGCCATGATTTAATCGATACATTCCACAATATCCATAACCCACTATATGTAACGGTCAATCGTAATGTGCCAAAGCTATATCCACCGGCCACCTCTCCTTCTTTAAAGAAGGGGATAAAAACAGCGATCAGCAATACGAATGGGATGATAATACAGGAGCGTTTGAGGATATAACCAAGCGGGACCTTACTTAAGAGAATCAGCATGAAAATGACAGTTAAGTATGCAACGAAACGGAATAGATTGTGGGGCAGGGTGAGGACGACGAAGATGATATAGACAAGGAAGGAGATGATCTTGACCCGGGGGTCTAACCGGTGAATCAGACTATCCAAGTTGCTGTATTTGTCTAAAAATGAGTGTTCCATTCCGGCCCCTTATTTGTTACATTGTAAAAGCTTATGTCAAGTTTTTGAAGAGCATACAATGTATAATGGACGCTTGTTAGCCATTTGGCGTAGTACAGGATGGAATGTTAAAGTATTAACTTCCGGCACCAGAAGAATATGAACCCGTCCCCAATTTTTAATTTCGCCTCCCCTTTAACAGATGTCCCAGACCGTATGCGAGACCAAATATGAAGATCGTGCCGACGAGTCCTGCTAAAGAGGTGGCTACCCCTTCATGTTTCACTCCGGGCATTGCATAGTCGGGAATGGGGCTGCTTATAACCTCGTTCCCTTCCCCTTTATCTATGAACCCCTTATCTTCGGCCACTCGCTCCAGTCCATCGGGGAATCTGGAGGCAAAGGGGGAAAGAAGCACTGCCAACACGACTGCTACAAGCAAACCGACCAAAACTATCCTAACCATCTTTGCGACCTCCTCTTATATCTTCTCAATATCCAGCAGATCCGGCCTTAGCTTGAAGACGAACCCTAAGACTAACGCTGTAATAAGCCCCTCACCGATCCCGATCAGGGAATGGACTCCAGCCATAGCAGGCAGAGCGACGCCCAGGGGAACAGTGCCAGAGATTGCCAATTCCACAGCGCAGGCACTGGCTGCCAGAACTATCGATAACCAGCCCGCAACAAAAGAGCAGATGAACAACACCCGGGGATTACCCCTCATAACCCTGTTCAAGGCAACGTAAATATAATAACCCAGCATGGCTCCGATAACACCCATGTTGAAAACGTTGGCTCCGAGCGCGGTCAAACCCCCATCCTGAAAGACAAGGCATTGTACAATCAGGACGGTAGCCATAACCAGAAGTCCTGCCGATGGACCCAGAAGCACCGCTGCCAGCACTCCACCCATAAAATGCCCTGAAGTCCCACCTGCCACCGGAAAATTCAGCATCTGGGCGGCGAAGATGAAGGCAGCCATCACGCCAAGCAGGGGGATATGCTTCTCTCCCAATTTCCTGCTGCTCCTTTTAAGGGCATATCCAACCAGCCCGGCAGAGACTGCACCCAGGGTTACCCACGTTTTAAGGTCCAGAAACCCGTCCGGTATATGCATCCCCTATCCTCCTTCCCTTTAACCCAGATTCGGAACACCCTTTGGTATATCCGACTGAACACTGGATTATATCGAAGCTTCGGTAGACATTTAGGTACCCTCCCGCAGGTTCTTAACCTGCGGGATATTCCGGTGTCTCGTGCTCAATCTTCCAGATCTAAGTTTAAAATCCGAAGGTCAAGCCGGTGGTGAATCTCCACCTTGCACGTGTATCACCAAGACCGGCACCCACTGCTAAATCAAGGGCTAAAGCATCCGAGGCCTGCCATCTGGCCCCTGATAACACTTCCAACGGGTTATCCTCAGCAGTATCGGTTTCACCTACAATCTCACCGACCAAGACCAGCTTTTCATCGGCAAAGAACTCAACAGCGCCAGAGTACGTGGTAACGCCCCTTTCTCCCACTCTGCCCGCCGCCATATAGCCTAAGTTGAGATGAATACAGAAGATTCTCAGCCCTTTGGTAACAATACAATTGAGGGCGTACTCTGGAGAGCCCAATTCATAAGCAAACGCAATGGAGAGAGCAGGAATGTGTTCTTTCTCTCTTAGGAGAGAAAATTTCACCCCCACTTCTGCAGCACCCAGGCCCTGCTGGGGCCTGACCTCACAGGGACAGGCAATACCGAAGTCGAGCACCTCAGTCAACCCGTGCTTGAACGAGGCGCCCATGGCCTGCTCCTCGCCGTCATCCCCATCCAGGACGAAATCATAGCTCAACTCCATCTCAGTTGCTCCCTGCTCAACCGTCCCCGCATCATCAGTAGCAAGAGGCCTGCTCGCCCACGAGACAGAGACAGTCGCAAGAAAGATAAATATAACCCACAGAAATAGTACTTCCCTCATAATACCTCCTCTCTTTTGTAACACACATCCCAAAATCATAATCATATGATAATACGATTTCAATAATTGTGCTACCCATGGGCAAAAAATAAAGGGATTTACGTCTTAACACGGTTAAAGCAAGTCGGTTCCGCTTGTCGCCATGGTTAGTCTGCCGTATTTCACTCCCCTTGTAGCGATCATCTTATCGGCCACCTCTTTTATCTTTCTGGCCTTATCCCTGGCCACCAGGACCTCCAGGCAATTATGCTCATCCAGGTGGATATGCATTGTGGAGATGATCGTCGGATGATGTTGATGTTGTAAGTCTGTCAATCTGGTTGTTAGCTCTCTCAGGTCATGGTCGTAGACTATGGTGATAACCCCAACTGTCTCTCTGTCTCCGCGTTCCCATTCGACCTCTACCAGATGCTCCCGGATCAGATCCCTGACCGCCTCTGACCTATTGGTGTACCCCTTCTTTGCGATAACACCATCAAACTTCTTCAAAAGGTCCTCATTTATAGATACACCGAACCTGACCGTCCCGTTCATACCCTGCCTCCGATTCTCTCCCTTTCATAGCACGTTTTTCTGAAAGGTAACACATTTTGTGCCAAAAGTCAAGCAATTTTTTTATTCGGAAGAGACCTTCCCAAATCTGTATCTAAAGGTTGCACAAAAAGACTTGCATTTTTTCATAAAAATGGTATATTGTGTCCAACACAAAGGGAGGTGTTTTTTATGCGAACCACTTTGGATATTGATGAGAAAATTCTCGCGGAAACGATGCAAAGGACAGGGGCTTCAAGCAAGAAGAGAGCTGTGGAAATTGCGCTGCGTGAGTATATCCGTATGAAACGGCGTCAGGAGCTTATGGCTCGTATCGGCCATTATATAGACTTCAATCTCACCTTAGAAGAATTGGAAGGCCTCAGAAATGAACAGTCCTGAGCGGGTTCTGGTCGATACTTCGGCCTGGATCGTGGGCTTTCGAGGGAGCGGTGACCAGAACGCCGGAGAATTTCTAAAGCAGAAGATCGCAGCAGGCCAGGTTGTCACTTCCCGTATTATAATATTGGAGCTAATACAGGGCTGCAAGAGGGAAAAAGACCGCGACCGCTTACGTTTCGAGCTGGAAAGTCTGGAAGTTCTCGGTATAGATGTCCATGTGTGGGATCGGTCCTATGGCCTGGCCTTTGACCTGAGGAGAAAGGGCATCACGGTTCCCACCGTGGATATCATTGTGGCAGCTCTCGCCCTGGAGAACCGTTGTCTGTTGCTTCATTTCGACCGGCATTTCCCCATGATGGCTCGGCATGTCAGGAGCTTAAACCTTATGGCCATGGGACCCTTATAATTATGCTCCCATGAGGTATTTTACGGCAATAACCTCCTGGTAACGTTCCTTCCCCAGGCCCTAACCGCCTGAAAGCCCTCCGCATAGGTCACCCCATACTGCAGCCCCCTGAACCTCGCAACCGTCTCTACAAACTCCAATATGTCTATTTTATCGTGCTCCTTAAGCCATTTCAACTGGCTCTGGTGGCAGGAAAGTATCTGTTTTTACGCCAGACCTTTGGTCGAATTCTGCAGGAGGCACACAGGAAGATCGCCGAGTGCCTTGTCGCGGGCAAGGCGTTAAAAATCGAAGGAGGTGATTATATCATGGCAGGAAGGATGTTCCGTAGTTCCGAATGCGGGCATACCTGGGAGAGCCCTTATGGCGCTCCAAGGCCGTCCGAATGTCCACAATGCAAAAGCAACAACCTCCATCGGGCGGAAGAGGACAGAGGATATGCCCGGAGAGGCGGCTTTGGTGGGCATCCTAAGAGATAGGAGGGGCAGAGAACCCGGCGGATTTTGTATCCCTCCCGACACAGTTTATCTCCCAACCCGGTAGACCTATGTGCGCGTCATCCACCTTGTAGCCATCAATGCAGCCCAGCAGTTGGTTGGCAAAGGTTGTCGTGATCCCCATGGTCAATTCGTGGGGGCACGCCAGCGGTATGCGCTCTCGTTCGGGCGAGCACGTCGTGCTCGACCGCTACCCACAGTACAAAGACCTTTACGAGCC
>DTYK01000238.1 GCA_012961925.1 Candidatus Latescibacterota bacterium | reverse complement strand
TTCATATGGGTTAGCTCCGCTCCTCTCCAGTTCCTCAACAGAAATCAATGCCATATCTTCTCCATTTTTATACCCTTCGGGATAAGGGAATTAGGGATATCTACACCTTTTGGTGCGACAGCTTTCCGCCTCCAGGATGGCCAAAACTTCTCCGACCGACCGGTCTATGTCTTCGTTTACAATCAGATAATCATATTCCGGTATCTTTCCCAGTTCACCGGGCGCATCGGCCAGCCGGCGTTCGATGGCTTCCTGAGAATCCGTGCCCCTTCTTCTCAGCCTCTGCTCCAGAGACTCGATCGATGGGGGAGCGATGAAGATCGTAACTGAATCAGGGAACCTCTTCTTAATCTGCATCGCTCCTTGAGTGTCGGCATCGACGATAACTATTTTACCCTGCTCAGAGGCCTGGGTAAGATTTTCCCTCAGGGTACCGTAGAGAGATCCATGGACTTCTGCCCATTCGGCAAATTCCCCCCTTTCAATCTTCTTTTTGAATTCTTCTTTCGACACGAAGTGGTAATCCTTACCATCCAGCTCCTCAGGACGCTTAGACCGGGTTGTGACGGATATAGAGTAAACCGCCTCCTTGTTCCTGCTCAGCACCTCCTTCAAGATAGAGGTCTTACCTGTCCCCGATGGAGCCGAAAAGACAACGATAAATCCTCTCTTTTTCATGGCAAAACATTGGACCCTTTATGCCTCGGTCTCCTCTACATATTCCCCGCTGTTAAGGCGCTGGGTGATGGTCTCCACCCCAACGGCTGAAAGAATCACATGGTTGCTGTCGGTAATTATTACCGCCCTGGTCCTCCTTCCATGGGAAGCATCTATCAGTCTACCTCCCTCTTTAGCTACCTCCTTTAGCCTCCTGACCGGTATGGAGTCAGGGCCAACCACCGCGATAACCCTCTTTCTGGCTATCACATTTCCGAATCCGATGTTTATAAATGATGGTATCAACTGAGCCGCCTCCTGTATATTTGGTATAGCGATGCTATGGGGTTATTCTATGTTTTGCACCTGTTCCCTCAGTTTCTCGATCTCCTCTTTCAGGTCCACAACCAGGTGGGAGATAACAGCATCGTCGGCCTTAGCCCCAATGGTGTTGACCTCCCTGTTCATCTCCTGAAGGAGAAAAACGAGCCTCTTGCCAACAGCATTCTCTTTTTCTAATATCTTTAAAAATTCTTTGTTATGACTATGAAGGCGGACGCACTCCTCGGTAACGTCGCACCTCTGGGCCAGAATAGCAACCTCGGTAGCAAGTCGTTGTTCGTCCATCTCATGGGTCCCTAATAGAATCTCTACCCTTTCCCTCAGTTTTTCCTTTGCCCATTTAACCCTATCGGGCATCAGCGCCTCTATCCTGCTGACGGTCTCCTCTATGGCACAGATTCGTCCGTTAAGCTCCTCACAGAGCCTCTCGCCTTCAGCTCTACGCATCTGAAGCAGGCCATTTATAGCTAACTCACAGGCCTCTCTAATCAAATTCCATGCAAGATCGGGGTCAGGCGGCTCAGTCTGATATCTCAACACATCCGGAAGGTTCAAAAGGAGACCGATGTCAACCTCACCCGTCAATTTCAGCTCATCTCTCAATTTCAGGAAGCTATCCCTGTAAATTCTGGCCCGTTCAATATCAACATCAACGACAGGGCCCTGCCCATCACCCCCTTTCCAGCCCACCGTTACGTTCACCCTGCCTCGAGAAACCCTGGCTTTAACAAGCTCAACTACCTTTGGCTGAAGAGATGATAACATCTCCGGCATGTGAATGTTCACTTCGAGGAATCGGCCATTCACAGATCGCACCTCGACAGTGGCAGAGCATTTGTCCCTCTCCACCTCCCCTCTCCCGAAACCCGTCATGCTTAAGACCATAAGCGATAATCCCCCTCTCTCATGCATAAAAACTTTCAATTAATTTACTATATTTTTCCCTTTTTGTCAAACTAAAACTTCCACCTCTCATAAGAGCTAATAATCGATATTCCAAATAATTATCAAAAAGTACAGGAGAAAAAGGTTGCGCGCTTGACTTTTGACCGAGAATGTCATATATTGTAAGCTCGATTTTGACCTACATAAATATGAGTGGCGATTCGGGTGCCCTTCAGGGCATAAAAGGGAATGCCGTGAGAGACGGCAGCGGCCCCGCCACTGTGTTCGACGATAACGGCTGCTCCCTTGAGGGCCACTGTCCTGTGTAACAGCGGGATGGGAAGGCCGGAGCGGTCAGTCGTAAGCCAGGAGACCTACCCGAATCCGGTTCACGCAAAACCTTCGCGGGAAGGTGGTGAACGGTTTTGTCCCAGTCCTTCTCCGAAGGGTTGGGGTTTTTTTTTTGGAATTAAGCTTCAGGGGCCATCTCCAGATCTATAGACTCAGCGGCTTGTCCTGGCCAGGATGAAATGCCAAAGCATTAACTACGCTTCAGGAGTTAACCCTTCAGGGTTTCATCTCCGGAGCTCTGTGCTATATAGTCTGCAGGCTGAAACGCTAAAGCATTAACTACGGGGAGTGCGGCGTTATGTCATCCATCATAGCCTCGGTCTTGGCCGGTCTGTGCATAATCCTATCGACGTCTCTTTCCGGCTGCAGCAAGGACGATGGGTCGGGGTCCAGCACTTCCAACGCCGGTATCTCCCTCAATGACGCACTTGGAAGGGAGGTATTATTTGAAAGGCCCGCAGAACGTGTGGTCTCTCTCTCCCCGGCTGTGACTGAGATCCTTTATGCCATCGGTGCTGGTGATAAGGTTGTGGGTGTCACAATATACGACAACTTCCCTCCGGAGGTGAAAGGGAAGGAGAAGGTTGGAGATTTCAGCAACCCCAGTATGGAACGGATCATCAGCCTCCGGCCTGACGTGGTCTTCATCTCACCAACCCAGAAGACCGAACGGTTGGCCAGGGCAGAGACATTGGGGCTGAAAATTGTAGCGGTACATCCCGTTAATCTACCAGAGGTGTATGAGGCGATAAAGCTGATAGGGAAAGTAGTTGGTGAAGAGCAACGATCCGTTCTCCTGGTGAAAAAGATGATGGGGGAGTTTTCCCAGCTTAAACGTCTGGTTTCCCAGATTCCAAGGGGCAAACGGAGGCGTGTTTACATCGAGCTCTCCCAGGATCCCTTCTGGACGGCAGGCAAAAGCTCGTTTGTGGGGCAACTGGTTGAAGTCGCAGGGGGGGATAACATAGCCGATCTTCCCTTACCTTATGGTACCATCAATCCGGAGGTCATTATCCAGAAGGATCCCGAGGTAATCATCATCGCTCATCCTGGCATAAAAAGGGACGAGGTAGGCCGAAGGCTGGGCTGGGCCAGGATCACTGCTATCCAGACAGGACGGGTCTATGACGATATAGATGTTGATATGATCATACGTTACGGACCCAGACTGGGTCAAGGGGCGAGAGACCTCTTCAAGAGATTTTATCCTGAAATAGTGAACCCAGATTCTGAAAACACAGAATGAACTCAGAAACAACAGCACTAACTTTGACTTGTTCAATCGGCAGATATGTTTTCCCATGTCGGATCACCCGCATTAACGTGAAGGGGCAATACTTCAAAACTGTACCACATGGCTGCTGAGAGATGATATACGAGTACCAGAAGAAATTCTACAGAAGATGGGCGACGGTTAATCTGTCGCTATTGATTGCGGTGATTGCCGGGGCCTTTTTAGCCCTTTCTATTGGCCCATCGAGGACATCGCTGATCGACGTTCTTGGCGTTTTCCTGGGCGAGAGAACAACAACGCCCGAATGGGTTTCGAACGTGATCCTCAGGATCAGGCTGCCGCGGATCATATTGGCTATTGTAGCTGGGGCATCCCTATCGGTCTCAGGCGTGGTCTTCCAGGCAGTGCTTGGAAACCCATTGGCCGACCCTTATATATTAGGAGTCTCCAGCGGGGCTGTTGCCGGTGCGGCCCTCGTCACCGTCTTCGGAATAGGCAAAGGTACCTTTGGACAACTGGTGATTCCGACGGTCTCATTTGTCGGATCCCTGTTGGCCATGATCCTTGTATATATTGTAGCGAGAATAGGTGGACGTGTCAGAAGTCAAACACTCCTGCTGGCTGGGGTCATTGTTAACTTCTTCCTTGGAGCCGTGATCATGCTTTTAATGTCCATCTCTAACCGTGAGCTTCACGAGATCGTCTATCTTTTGATGGGAAACCTCGGATATGTCTTCTCAGAGCGGACGATCTGGATGCTCTGGATCGCTGGTGGACTGACCCTTCTGGGTGCTATCTTACTCCTGTGGAGGTCAAGAGAGCTGAATGCGTTGTCCCTTGGCGAGGAGTCGGCTACACAATTGGGGATAGACATCCAGCGGTTCCGGCTCTTCCTGTTGTTCATAGTCTCGCTGATGATAGGAGCAGCCGTTTCTCTCTGTGGACTTATCGGCTTCGTGGGATTGATCGTCCCTCATGCCACCAGGATGCTGAGTGGCCCTGACCATCGGACGCTGATTCCTGCAGCGGCCCTCTCAGGGGCAGTATTTCTGATCCTTGCCGACACCCTGGCGCGGACGGTTGCCCCCATAGAGATCCCTGTGGGCGTTGTAACAGCAATCGTTGGCGGACCATTTTTCATCTACCTTTTACGAACACGAAGACCAGGTTATATCTGAGCATGGTGTTTGCAGATAGAAATGAGAAGTAAAAGACGATGGTAAATATAGAGATCAGTAGGCTGTTCGTCTGTTATGATGACTATCCAGTGCTGAAGGGGATCGACCTGGAAGTGGCGGAGGGAGAGTTCCTCGGCATAATAGGTCCAAACGGGTCGGGGAAGTCAACCCTTCTGAAATCCATTTCTGGGATCTTCAGGGATTTTTCCGGTGAGATCAAGGTTCGCGGCCGGTCTATCCGGCGGTGGCGGAGAAGGCAACTGGCCCGCATGCTTGCCGTGGTGCCTCAGGATACAACCATCTCCTTTGACTTCACGGTTCTGGAAGTAGTTATGATGGGGCGCTCACCTTATCTACGTGGATTTCAGGCTGAGACCGCCCACGACCTTGATGTGGTCCGACGGGCTATGGAGTTCACGGAGTGCTGGCAATTGAGGGACCGCTCTATAAATGAACTGAGCGGGGGTGAGAGACAACGGGCTGTGATCGCCAGGGCACTGGCTCAGGAGCCGCACATCCTTCTCCTTGACGAGCCTACTACCCATCTGGACATAAACCACCAGGTCGAGATATTCGACCTGCTGGCATCCCTCAACACTGACGAGGGGATGACCATCCTGGCCGTCTCCCATGATCTTAACCTCGCAGCCGCATACTGTTCAAAACTGATGCTCCTTGACAAAGGCAGAATTCACTCCATCGGTACACCTGGCGAGATCCTACGGAGGGAGGTGATCGAGGATGTATATCAGACTCCAGTAATTATAGGGAAGAATCCGGCTACAGGGTCACCAAATCTGATGCTCATGCCATCAGAACTACACGGTCTCGTACAGGGGAAGAGATGAAAAGGCCAAACATGTATTGTTTGTCTCTCATATTGGCGGCAATATTTCTGGCCGGTGATTTAGCAGGTGCCGACACATCAGGAACAATTGTTGGAAAGGTTGTAGATGCCAGCACCGGTGAGTACCTGCCCGGTGCCCATATTGTGGTCCAGGGACTCGGACTGGGGGCGTCGTGTGATGCTGAGGGGAGGTTCATAATCACAGGGGTCCCTGCAGGTTATCATATCCTCCGGGCTACAATGAGAGGTTACAGGGAAGAAAGGCAGGAGAGGGTGAAGGTCGCGCCAGGGCGGAAGACAACCGTCTCCTTTACCCTTCGTCCTCTTCTCATGGATATGCCTCAGATCGTGGTGTCAGCAACGAGAAGGCCTTCAAACCCGGCCAAGGTCCCATCCTTTGCCTCTACGATATCGGCCAAGAGGATTGAAGGGTCAGGTCTTTCAAATGTCGGCAAGTTGATCAGTTCGGTTCCGGGCGTTGACATAAGGGATTATGGAGGGATCAGTGGCCCGGTAAGCCTCTCACTGCGAGGATCTTCCCCCGGAGAGGTGCTGATCCTTGTCGATGGGGTGAGGGTTAACAACGCCCAGAGTGGTGAGGTGAATCTCGACAACCTGCCCCTTAACGGTGTGGAGCGGATAGAGGTGGTACGTGGCGGAAATTCAGCCCTCTACGGCGCAGATGCCGTTGGAGGTATCGTCAACATCATCACAAAAGATGTGAAGGCGGGGCAAGTTGAGGCGTGGGTCGGGGCCGGATCCTTTGGAGGCCTCGAGGTGGGCACTGAACTACAACACAAATGGAAGTCGGGATCGATCTTACTTTCCCTATCGAGGAGCGAAGGAACCGGGGATTTTCGTTACCGTGATAA
>DTYK01000237.1 GCA_012961925.1 Candidatus Latescibacterota bacterium | reverse complement strand
TCCTTATGCCTTCTTCTCCCGCGGTGCCGACACCCAGAAACTGCGTATGGAATTCATCTGGCAGGCACCCGACGGCTCGGAGGTCGTTGCTGCTAATGTGGGCTACTGCAATGCTGCTAAGCTTCCGACCAATCCAGAGGAGGCGTATAAAAGGATTGAGGAGATCAAAAAGTATTGCGCACCGCTGCTCAATAGCGAGCACCTGTTACTCATGAACGGTTGTGATCACCTGGAGCCTCAGGATGAGCTTTCTGAGATCATTGCTGGCGTAAATAAACTGTCAAAAGATAGAGTTGTTCATTCGACTTTGCAGGATTTCTTCCGAGAAGTTGAAAAAGTCCGTGACAGATTGAACCGCCACATGGGAGAGCTCAGGCATAATTTAGGGGGAGGGGCTCCCACTCTTTACGGCACCATCTCCTCCCGCATGTACCTCAAACAGGCCAATCACGATACCGGAGTAACCCTGGTGCATTGGGCGGAACCTTTTTCGGCCTTCGCATGGGGTATGGGTGCACAGTACCCGCAGGCACAATTGCGTCAGGCCTGGAAGTACGCCCTGCAAAATCTCCCCCACGATAGTATCTGCGGCTGCAGCATCGACCGTGTACATGATCAGATGATGACCCGCTTCCAGTGGAGCCAGGAGATTGCCGACACATTCACCCGCCGCGCTTTTACTAAGATTCTCGCCCAGGCCAATACGAATTCGCCCGATGGGGAGGCCATTCCCTTCGGAGTTTTTAATGCTTCTTACTACAAACGTTCCGACCTTATTGATGTCGTTTTAGAATTGCCAAAAGATTGGCCCAAACCTGAGGCGATTGCAGTGTTTGATGATCAGGGACAAGAGGCCCACGCCATTATTACCGCAAAAACGGTGAAAGATGAGTGGAGACTGGATTACTTCACCATGACCTCTCAGCAAATCATCAACCCCCTGGTCATCACCATGCTGGCTGAGGACGTGCCGTCCTTCGGCTATCGCGTCTACTGGCTGCGGCCGGTCGCAAGGGGTCCTCAGACAAAGCCAAATGGCTTTCTAAATGTGGCCAAAGCCGAAGCCGAGAATGCATTTGTAAGAGTGCAGATCCATTCCGACGGTTCCCTAAATGTCACCGATAAAGTTACAAACAGAACCTATAAAAAAGTGCACGTAATCGAAGACGGCGGCGACGTGGGTGGCGGATATGACTACAACAAACCCGAGAAAGACACCGTTTTTACTACTGAGGGACTACCTGCTCAAGTAACCTTAACGGAATCGAGTCCAGTGCATGCCCGCTATCGTATTCATTGGGAAATGATGCTGCCGGTTTCGGCTAATGAGGAGCGTACTGCCCGTGGTGAAGAAAAGGAGAGACTAAGCGTCATCACCTACTTGACCATCACCGCCGGAAGTCCCCGGCTTGACTTTTGCACCATTGTAGATAACACGGTGATCGACCATCGTATGCGGGTGCTTTTCCCAACCTACATTCCAGCCGATACAGTTACTGTAGACGGCCACTTTGATCTCCTGTCCCGAGGGATTAAGGCCTCCGAGAAGGACTGGCCCACGGAGCCACAACTGAAGTTCGTCGATCTTTGTGACGACAAGGGCGGGCTGGCGGTCTTCAATCAGGGTTTGCCCGAGTATGAGGTAAGCGATGACCCCAGCCGAACGATCAAGCTCACCCTCTTCCGCTCCAATTCCTATGTGACCAAAGCCTGGTGGCCGAACGTGCGCTCGGAGAAGGCGAAGATGCTGGGCCGACAGGTGTACCGCTATGCCCTCTACCCCCACAGTGGCGATGTGGAGGCCGGGAAGGTGGTGGAGGAGGCCAATACCTTTAATCTGCCCTTGCGCAGTTATCAGACAGATCAACATCCCGGCGAAGGCAAAACCACTTACGGCTTTCTGACAGTAAAAGGGAAAGGGATAGTAGTCAGTGCCCTAAAGAAGGCCGAGGACCGGGATACGATGATCGTGAGGGTGTATAATCCATTTTCAGAGACTAAACAGGGGGCAATAACCTTTCACAGGAGACCGAAAACGGCCTATTTAGTAGACCTGAATGAAGAAAGACAAAGAGAATTGACGTTGGAGAGAGAGGGCTCATTAATTTTAGAACTGCCCGCCAAGAAGATTATCAGCGTGGAGATTGTTACATAACAGGTCCTGCTCACGGTTGTACATTAAATTCAGTGGCTCAAAATTCCAGTCCCGGGACTCCCCAGGTTCTCCAAAAAGTCCTTGACTTCGGGGTGAAAAAGACTATTTTATTAAGGGTTAGTTTATATGAACTGTACAAGAGGAATAACAAAAAACAGGCTGATAGGCACCAGGATGTGCTTGTCTTTCAGGAGGTGAAGAGGGATGGAGTCTTTATGGGAGAAGATCAAGAAGGGTGTGCGCGATGGCCTCTCCGCAACCGTCGAGAAGACCGATGAACTGACCAGGACGGGTAAGCTCAAGCTGGACATATCCGCAATCAGAAGGGACATAAACAGGAATTTCACTGAGCTGGGAAGGGTCGTCTACCGGATGATCTCTGAGGAGAAGGCGGAGGAGATAACAACGGACCAGGAGGTGATCAGCCTGGTAGAGAAGATCAATGCCCTACAACTCGGCCTCAAACAGAAGGAGGAGGAACTGAGAGAGATAAGGGAGAAGAAAGGGGAGGAGGAAGAGGCTGGCCCCGCCAAATGAGATTGCCAGCTCCGGTATTTGTGACGTTCCAGCGGGCATAAATGACGATTCCATAGCCCGAAGGGTTTCATTCCGGGTGCTCATGGCCATCAAGTTCGCAGGATGAAATGCTGAAGCATAAGCCTCAGGAATTAAGCCTTTAAGCTTTCATCCCCAGATCTCCAGGTCCGGTGCCCTATCCAACTCGGGATGAAATGCTAAAGCATTAACTCCGATTTTAATAGCTCCACAGGAATTTTGAAATTGGAGAACTTTTTGGGAACCTAAAGGGGGAGAAGGGCGTTTAATAGGCAAGAGACTGTTGCAAAACCATATCAGGGTGAAGATACGTATTATCGTCCTATGCCCTTTGTTTTAAGGAGGTGTGGAGGATGAGAGAAAGAAAGGGATCATCGAGTCTTAAGAACGTGGTTATTGTGATTCTGGTTGCTGCTCTATTCACTTTTGTTGGCATAGTCATCGCCTCGAGTTTCAATCTCTCGTCTGTCCCAAGCACTTCCGGTGCCGTTGAAAAGAGCGAGGTGCAGGTATCCAAAGAGGCGATCCTTTATGGTGAGGGAAGCCCTTTTGTGGCTGTGGCCGAGAAGGTAAAACCAACAGTCGTGAGTATCACGGCGAAAAAGGTTATCAAAACGAGGCTTCCGGAGCTACCATTTGAGTTCTTTCAAGGTCCCTTTGAAGAGTTTTTCAAGGAGTTTCGTTTCCCTGGGAAAAAGGAAAGGAAGTTTGTCAGAAGAGGGCTTGGTTCGGGTATCATCGTGGACAGGGAAGGGTATATCCTGACCAACAACCACGTCGTTGCCGGGGCTGAGGGGATAGTGGTGAAGCTGGCCAATGAAAAGGAATTTGATGCTGAAATTATAGGACAGGATCCGGAGACCGACGTTGCACTGATCAAGCTCAAGACGGATAAACCCCTTCCCGATGAAGAGGTGGCAAAACTAGGCGATTCGGATGCGATTAAAGTTGGGGACTGGGCGATCGCCGTCGGGAATCCGTACGGACTGGGTTGGACCGTCACCGTTGGAGTGATCAGCGCAAAGGGTAGGCATCTGGCGCTTGAAGGTGCACCTTCTTCTCGTCAGATCCAGAACTTCATCCAGACCGATGCTGCCATCAATTTCGGTAACAGCGGGGGGCCATTGGTCAACGTGAGGGGGGAGGTGATCGGGATCAATACAGCGATTAAAGGAGCACCAGCCTATGGTCTGGGGTTTGCTGTGCCTATTAATCTGGCGCGTACCGTGATGACTCAGCTCAAGGAGAAGGGAAAGGTGACCAGGGGTGCCCTGGGTATAAAGATTCAAGATGTAACACAGGATATTGCTGAGGCTAAAGGGCTTCCATCTGCTGAAGGGGTGCTTGTAAGTGAAGTATATGAGGATAGCCCTGCTGAGAAAGGCGGGTTAGAGGTTGGTGATGTTATTGTCAAATTTGAGGGGAAGAAAGTGAAGGACGCGGATAGTTTCGTCATCATGGTTGCAAGCCATTCCCCCGGGGAAAAGGTGAAACTGACCGTTCTGCGCGATGGCCGAGAGAAGAAGCTCTCCTTCACCCTTGCAAGCAGAGAGGGACTCTTCGGATCAACGGTGGCGGTTGAAGAGGGCGAGGAGGCCGCTGGATGGTTGGGCATGGAGGTGGCTGATGTGAGGAGTGATCTCGCCAGGTCGATTGGGATCAAGGCTAAGGAGGGCGTTGTTGTCACCAATGTCGAGCCGGGAAGCCCTGCTGACGATAAAGGGATACGGCCCGGTGATTTAATCCTTCAGGTCGGAGGAGAAGATATTAAAACCCTGGCTGATTATCAAAAGGTTGCAAGCAAACTGAAAAATACCGAAAAGCCAATTCTGTTTCTGATAAAGCGGGGCGATTCAACCCTTTTCGTCGCTATCAAACCAGGCAAGTGATGCCTTTTTGTACATGGAGGCGAACATATCAAGCTAATATATTGAGTATCTGTAGGTCTATTTTGAAACTAATAAAGGGGTGGTGCATACGTGGCAAGTCTGACCAAGAGGCCGTACACAAAAGAAGATCGGTCCCTGGAGCAGTACCTCCAGGAGATAGGTAGGATAGAACTTTTGAAGCCGGAGGAGGAGATCGAGCTGGCCAGGAGGATCAGGGTTGGGGATGAGAAAGCCCTGGAAAAGCTGGTCAGGGCAAATCTCCGGTTTGTGGTGAGTGTTGCCAAGCAGTACCAGAATCAGGGATTATCGCTGAGTGATCTGATCAGCGAGGGGAATCTGGGTCTGATCAAGGCGGCGAGGAGATTTGATGAGACAAAGGGTTACAAGTTCATCTCCTATGCGGTCTGGTGGATCAGGCAGGCGATCTTACAGGCTCTGGCCGAGCAGTCGAGGATTGTCAGGCTTCCTCTTAACAGGGTGGGGGCCTTACACAAGATCGGAAAGGTATCCTCAGAGCTTGAGCAGGAGTTCGGCCGTGAACCCAGTCCTGATGAGATTGCTGACGAGCTGGATATGAGTGCGAACGAGGTGATGGACACCCTGAGGATATCCAGTCGACATCTCTCCTTGGATGCCCCCTTTAATGAGGATGAAGACAACCGACTGTTGGACGTGATGTCGGACGACCTTCAGCCATCGCCCGATGAAGATCTGATGCAGGATGCCCTTAAGGATGATATAGAGAAGGCCCTTGGGACGCTTAATGCTCGTGAGGCCGAGGTGATAACCCTCTATTTTGGGTTAAACGGCAAACAGCCGCTCACCCTGGAGGAGATCGGAGAGAGGTTTGGGCTGACCAGGGAGAGGGTTCGCCAGATAAAGGAGAAGGCGATCCGAAGGCTGAGACATGCCTCACGGAGCCGTCCGTTAAGGACTTATTTACATTAAGGACATTTTAAATTCAAAAAGCCGTGACAAGCTTGCCGGGTCACGGCTTTTTGTTCTAAACACAAAGAGTGATGAGTAAGATTACCAGCCCGGGTCCGGTAGCGTTGATCGCTGCACTGATGGCCCGGGATCGATTCTGGATAGATCAGGTAAAGATAGCCCTCAAGGAAAGGTTTGGATCAATAGACCACCAGAGCGAGATCTTCCCATTTAACTTCTCCTCGTACTATGAGAAGGAGATGGGAACAGATCTGATCAAACAGTTCGTCAGTTTCGAAGGTCTTATAGAGATGGATCGCCTTGCTGAAGTGAAGATCCTTACCATCAAGATGGAGGAGGATTTAGCGGAGAAGATCGGTGGGGAGTTGAGGAGAAGGGTGAACATAGATCCCGGGTATCTTTCACTTGCAAACCTTGTTCTGGCGACGACGAAGAACTATGACCACAGGATCTATCTTGGCAGGGGTATCTTTGCTGAGGTGACGTTGAGATATAGACATGGGGAGTTCAAACCTTTGGACTGGACATATCCCGATTATCGCACTGACCTGGCAGGGGAATTCTTTAAGAAGGTACGGGAGAAACTGCTGTTGTCGAGCAGGTAGGGGCCTTCCCGACGAAGAAAATGACTTATCGAAAAACTGAGGAAGGCAGGGATCATAACAACTACCCCGAACACTCCCTCAAGACCTCCTCCAGAACGTCTAATCCCGTTCCCGCCTCCTCTTCAGTGATCACAAGGGGCGGGGCGATCCTTAATACATTCCCGTAAAAGCCTATGGGGGCGATCATCAGCAGGCCCTTCCGGTAACACTGCAGCACTATCTCCTTTGCCAGGTCCACATGGGGCTCCTTCGTGCGCTTGCTCTTCACAATCTCCAGGCCGATCACCAACCCGAGCCCCCTTACCTGCCCCAGAACTTCATATCTCTCCTCCATCTCCTTCAGCCTCTGCATCATAAATCCACCTACCCGGGCGGCGTTCTCCACCAGACCCTCCTCCTGAATAATCTCGATGTTCTTCAGAGCTATCCGTGAACAGAAAGCATTGCCCCCATGGGTACTGGACATTGTACCGGGCGTGAGTACATCCATTATGCGGGACTCTCCCACAAGGGCAGAAAGGGGGACAGTGCTGGTTATGCCCTTTCCCAGACATAAGAGGTTCGGCCTTACATCATAATGCTCGAACCCGAACATCTTCCCCGTCCTGCCGAATGAGGCCTGAACCTCATCCACGATGAACAGGATCTCCCTCTCCCTGCACCATGCCTCTAACTTCTGCATCCATTCCTTTGGAGGAATGATGGAACCCGCACCGCCCTGATAGGTCTCGGTGATGAGGGCAGCGATGTCGCCTTCGGTTTCGGTCTCCACCAGCCAGTCCAGGTAGTCTATACAATAGGTACCACATCCCGGATACTCCTTGTCAAAGACACAACGATAACAGAAGGCAAAAGGGGCGAGCACCACGCCGGGAAGAAAGGGACCGAACCCCTTAGTGGCTGCCCCACTGCGTTTCCCTCCAAGGCTTAAAGCACCGTAAGTCCTCCCGTGAAATGCCCCCTGAAAGGCTACCACCTCATATCTGCCCGTATATCTGCGAGCAAGTTTGATGGCGGCCTCCGTGGTCTCCGAACCTGTGGTGAGTATGAAGGCCTTGTCCAGGTTTCCAGGTGTGATCTCGACCAACTTCTGAGCCAGAAGAGGACGGTATTGGTTAACGAAGTCATAAGAGTTGATCACCTTATCAGCCTGGTCCCTTATCTCCTCAACAAGTTTAGGATGGGAGTGGCCCACATTGGCTACCAACACCCCTGAGCTGAAGTCAAGGAAGACATTCCCATCAACGTCCTCCACATAACATCTCCAGGCCCTCTTCCATACCAGCGGGACCTGATCGCTCATAGATCTCGGCTCATACCTCTTCGCTGCTTCCAGATATCGCCCTGCACTGGGTCCGGGCAGGTCTGTCCCTATTTTAATCAATTTCAACCTCCTCTCCTGTCACTAGGCTCTTTTCAACCGCCAATGCTATCTTCGTTGCTTGAAGCCCATCCTCCCCTGATATATATCCCCTCCTCCGAAGCTCGGCAATGGTTCCACCGCTTTTGAGGAAGATCACGTTGTGGGCGAAGTCCTGGATGCTTCTGATCCCATAGCCATCGTAAACTTTGCGTCCTTTGCTGTCTGTGGTCTCAAAGAGGAAACTCGAATTATAAGTCCTCATACCCTTGTCGGAGGTGAAGCACGCCTCCGCCCCCCGGTTCTGGGAGTCCACCTCTATTATGCCCTCAGTGCCTATAAGCCGGATGCCCTGATTCACTATAGACTCAAATCGATCTGGGAGGATCCAGCTTGTGTGAAAGCTCACCACGGCCCCGTTCTCAAAGGTGACCTGCGCCTGGACGCTGTCATAGGTGTCTATGCCCATACCCATCAATTTCCTCTTCTGTCCCCTGGCAAAGGCCGATTTACCATCACTTCCGACGATCCACCGTATGAGGTCATACATATGGATCCCGAGGAACCATGAGGGCGAACTCTTAGGTGCCCACTGGGGAAACCAGTCCCTCGGTACCTCTATGCGATCCTCCATGTAGGCGTACCCGTACAAGGGGTCCCCTAATTTGCCATCCAGAACTGCCCTCCTGATCTCTATGTGGTAGGGATCGAAGCGTTTGTGGAAATCGACCTGTAAGAGCCGCCGGTTCCTTTCAGCCGCCTGAATGATCTCCTGACAGCCTTCAACGGTGACATCCAGGGGTTTCTCCACAAGGACATGTCTGCCCGATTCCAGCACATCTATAGCTATCCGTCGGTGCAGGAAGTCAGGGGTGACAACACTCACCCCGTCCAGATCCTCTTTCTTGAGCATCTCCCTGTAATCGGTGTAAATATTCATCCCGAAGTCGTCTTTCAACCGCGCAAGCCTCTCCTCATCAAGATCAGACGCCGCCGCCAGACATGCCTTACCCTCGTACTCCAACTGTTTGTAAGCCCTCAGGTGATTCACACCGAATGTCCCGGTTCCAATTACTCCCAATCGGACCATTTGATACCCTCTCTCTTATCTAAGTCTTTGATTTTGCCCGCGAAGCCTTCGCCGAGACCGCCTTCCGCTCGAGCTCTCACGTCCCACACCAGTCGATGAGGAAAAGGACCAGGGCTTCCGCCGCATTCAGGATCTCTTTTACCTCTATTCGCTCCTGAGATGAATGGGCACAGGCTATATCCCCCGGCCCGAAAACCACCGTTGGCATGCCTCCCCTTTTTGCATAAAGGCGGGCGTCACAGCTCACGTTCCAGCCGAAGACTTCCGATTCTATTCCAGCTTTCAAACAAGCCTGATGGAGGCACGTGACCAGGGGATGATCTGCGGGAATCTCGTAGGCATCGTTATGCAGAGTTTCGAAGCTTAGTGTATGATGGTTCCTTATCCAGTCGTCTTCAATGCCCTCGAACACTCGCTTCAAATCATCCTTAATCTCGTCCATTGTCCTGTTTGGCAGGAACCCGACCCCTCCTTTCATGATCACCTTCTCAGGAACGGTTGAAGGCCATTCCCCCCCTCTTATAACTCCGATGTTGAGCTGCACAGGGTACTGATAGCGCTCGAAGAGGCGAAACCCCTGGCTTTCTTTTAAGAGGCGCACCTCGTAGTCACTAAGGGCTCCGATCACCTTCACAGCCTTTTCGATGGCGCTAACCCCCTCCTGTTTCCTGCCCATGTGCACCGGTTTCCCCTGGATGCCGATCTTAAACCAGAGGGCACCACGATTGGCAGGATGTACCTGGAGATTGGTCCCTTCCAATACTATTACCCCATCGGCCCTGTATCCATCAAGTATGAGGGCAAGGGCACCGTTACCGCCCACCTCCTCCTCAATCACGATCTGAACATCCAGGTCCCCCTTAAGCATGAGGCCCAACATGTCCAATGCCGCCAGAACAAGGTAGAGGGTGACCACCTGGCCCTTGGCGTCGCAGGCCCCTCGTCCATGGACCACACCTTGGTCCACTTTTGGTCTGAAGGCCCCCTTCCAACCCTTTGCCTCCACCACATCGATGTGTGATTGAAGGATGATCGATCGTCCCCCTGAGGGGTCTTTCCCTTTACGGCGAACCAGGAGGTTAAACCTGCCAGAGTAGTCGAGTTCCTTCTCAATCCGGGAATAGTCGGGATCATCCTTGATATGGCCGGATATGGGGATCTTCTCCACCTGGACGTCCAGCTTCTTGAACTCTGAAGAGAGGAAATCGAGGGCAGGGGTCTCCTCGCCCGGAAGGCTGGAGAAGGATATCAGATCTTTGAGCAGGGAGATGATAGAGGCCCCTTCCGTCTCAAAGATAGGCCCGAGTCTCTCCCTGAGCCGATCGCGTCTATGGTCGTTCATCAGGCTACCTCAGTTATCATGACGGCGGGTAAACCGTTGCCTTACGATTCTACCCCCTGGTTGTAGGACGCATGTTTGTCTCGCGCGGAGGGGGATGGCGTCGGATAAACCGCTGCCTATCTCGGAGCTAAGTCTTCAGGCTTTCATTCCTCGATCTACAGGCTCGGAGGCGCGTCTTACCCGGGATGAAAGCTAAAGCATTAACTCCGGGAGTGAGCCGAAGACTTCGCCTATTTTGAACCATCTTGTACCTCCCTGCAGATAGGACTTTGCATCACAATATAACTTAACTCTGTCCTCTGCAAGGGATTCACCCCGGGGTCGAAAACTTCGTTAGGAACATTTCGGTTGATTTTTAAACGGTCCGGCCATATATTATCGGGAGAGCCTTGACTGCCGATAAATATAAGTATAAAGACTGAGCTTGTCAACATTCCATTGACAGGTCTCTGAAAGACCATAGAGTACACGGGGGTGATAATAAGAGATTTACAGAGGAAAATTAAACTTCGTGTTCTTTGGGTTAAAAGACTTTTCCAGAGCTGTCATTTTAGACCGCAGGGGGATTACCGTCCTTTAAATAAGGAGGTTGGTTTGGCTGCAAGTAGATGGAGAGCCCGGTTCCTGAGGAAGCCCGGAAAGATCATGATGATTCAGGACAAGGTTCATGTTCTGCCTTTCAGAGTACAATTTATCTTTAAGCTTATCCCGTTAGCAGCCTCTCTTCTCCTGGTTTTCACGGCCTCTTTCGCCGATACAATCGATCATCGCCTGTACAGATTTCTACATGACTCCTACAGGTCCAGGGGGATGGATGCGGTGATGGAGGCCGCAACCTTCCTTGGGAACAAAGAGACGGGGCTTGGTGTCTGCCTGGTTTTCTCTACTTA
>DTYK01000236.1 GCA_012961925.1 Candidatus Latescibacterota bacterium | reverse complement strand
CGAAGATGAGTATAAGGGGGGCCATGATCAAGGTGCTCAGGTACTCCGCGTCTGTCGGGCCGATGAAATTGAGGACGATGTATGTGGCAATTGCGGACCCAGCGATGACCACAAGATTGTTTCCAACTAATGTCGTTGAAAGAAATTCCTCCGGTTTCTCCAGCAGTCTGTAAACCATCGAGGCCTTCTTATCTCCCCTTTCAGCATGATGGCGCATCCTTATCCGGTTACAGGCGATCATAGTGGTCTCTGCACCGGAGAAGAAAGCGCTGAGGATGAGGCAGATAAAGATTAAGAAGATAGCCAACTGGAGTGTCACGGTCACACCGCCTTCCTGATCTCAAGCTCGAGGATGCGATTCTTGCTGGCCCTGGTAACCATCACGTGAAGTTGACCAATCTGGAATGATTCTCCCTTTCTCGGTATCCTTCCTATTCTGTTGATGACGAATCCACCCATGGTCTCAAACTCGCCGGTCTCAATTGAAGTGCCGAACAGCTCATTGAAATGCTCTACCTCCATCCTGGCTGACACACGTATTACTCCATCACCAACGGTCCTGTACCTTGATCTTTCCAGGTCGTGGTGGTTCACGATCCTGCCGACAATCTCTTCCAGGACATCTTCCAATGTGACCACCCCTGCCAGCGATCCATATTCGTCGATCACCACAAAGAGGTGTCTTCTCTTTCTCCTGAATTCATCTAATAGGTCGTCGAGCCTCTTTGTTTCCGGAACGAAAACCACATCATGGACGAAATCAGCGAGGTTGCCCTCTCTGCCCCTGAGCTGTGCAGCCAGGAGTTCCTTAGCATAGACCACCCCGGTGATATTCTCATCAGATCCGCGCCACACTGGGATTCGTGCGTAGCCGTTTTTCCTGATCCTGATGCATGCATTTGAAAGAGGAGTCTGCTCGTTCAGTCTGAAGACCTCGGTGCGGGGAGTCATAATCTCTTTCGTGACCATACGGTCAAGTTTAAGTACTCTGGATATCGTCTCCTTTTCGAATCGGTCAACCACACCCTCCCCGTGGCCTACCTCCACGATTGTCCTGAGCTCATCTTCCGTAATTAACTTTTCTCGTTGTGGAGGAGCCAGGAGAGTCATCAAGGCCCCGAAGGACTCCCTTATCGGATAGATCAGGATCGAGAATAATCTGATGGGTAAAACTGCTCTTCTCGCAAGGGCTTCAGCATTTCGAATGGCAAATGTCTTCGGGGTTATCTCCCCAAAGATAACGATAAGAAAGGTCATCAGAACTGTAGCAATCAGGGCGCCTTTGTCGCCAAACAGATCCATTAACGTCTTTGTGGCCAGACTTGCAGCAAAGATATTAACCACCATATTGCCGATCAGGATGGTGCTCATGAGACGCTGAGGTCGACTGAGCTGAGAGACTACAAGACTGGAATATCTTGAGCCGTCCTCCCTCATCTTTCTCAACTGCAGTCTATTCAACGAAAAAAAGGCCGTTTCTGATGATGAAAAAAAGGCTGAAAGGACAAAGAGTACCAGCAGTAACAACAAGCGAAGAGATAGCTCATACATAACCAGTTGTTCAACCCCTCTGCAACTTTTAATATATTCTCAATAATCATCGGGTGTGCAGTTGTTCGAGGCCGTCCAGCCTCTTAGCAACTGCCCGACCCCATTCGCTGGACGAGCCGTAGCGGGTCATCATACGCCTGTAGAGCTGTTTTGCCTCCTCCGTTTTACCGAGTTTTTCATAAGATATTCCGGCCTTATATTCGGCTGTCACCGCCCACATGGTTTGATCCGGATTGAGATAAGCTACTCTGAGATACCAGAGCAGGGCTTTTTCGTATTCCCCGAGGTTGAAATAGCTCTCGGCGATATGAAAACGCAGCTCAGCCTCCTCTTCTCCCGCAGCCCCTTTCAGAGAGTCCTCAAATTGATCGATTGCTTCTCTGTACCTCCCCAGTTCCATAAACAGGATTCCCAGCTTGACCCGCACCCTCCCGGTTGACTCGTAATCTGGAAACCGCCTGATAAGCTCTTTTGAGATCCGAATTGCTGAAAGCAAGTCTCCAAACCTCTCATAGGCCAGGATCAGATTGAACATTGCATCGGGTACAAGTGTGCTATCATTTCCGGCCTCAATAACGTGTTTGTAAGCATCTATTGCCTCTGCAAACTGCCCCTTCATGTAATAGATCGTGCCGAGTTTCATGTTCGCCTGCCCAAGGTGAGGGCTGTGCTCATACCTTTTGATAAAGTCGGTGAAAGCATCCAGTGCCTTATCGTGCTTGCCCTCTAACAGCAGGGAAGCACCCATGTGGTAATGGGCATCGTCGACATATTGGCTCTCCGGATAATCCTTGATCACCCGTTGGAAGTGCTCGAGTGCCTTCTGGTACTGCTTTCGGTTCAGGAAAAACATACCCTCCTCATATTCAAAGCGCGAAGACCATTCGTTCCCTTTCCCGAACCGCTTTCTGAAGGCTCGGGCAGCCTTTGCTGCCTGTTTTTCTTTACCCATACGGAAAAGGCAGACTACCCTGTACCCATTGGATTCTATGTCATCAGGAGATGAGGGTGCCGCCTTTGAATAGGCCTGCAGGGCCTCCTGATAGTTTCCCAGTTGAAACAGTATCTCAGCAACTCTCTTCTCAGCTGGAGGGCGGAAGGGGCTCAGCGGATGATGCTGGATGAGCTGTTGAAATGTTTCGATGGACTCGTGCTTTCTGTTAACGATAAGCAGGAGTTCCGCTTTGCGGAACAGAACGCTGTCGGCCACGCTTCCCTCAGGATATGACCGGAGGAGCTCGTCGTAACTCTGGATGGCCTCATCATACTGTCCCTTGTTTTCATAAGCAGAGGCAAGTCCTAAAAGGGTTTGACGACGAATATCGTCCGGCAGGACCTGGGTCTCCGATTGGTGTGAAACGCCTTCATCGTTCCTCCACAGATCCCAGACCCTCAGGTCCTCCTCCTTTGCCTTTTGCCCGAGGATTGTCTGATAGAGGTCGATAGCGCTGTCAAATTCCTTTAATCCGGAATATGCATCCGCCAATAGGAGGCGGACTTCTTGAAGCGGCTTCGATTGCGGTCCCTTCTGCGCTAATATCCCCTCGAACTGTTCGACTGCCCTCTCGTACTGTTTTGCCTCAAGAAGGATCTTCCCCAGTTCAAGCCGCGCCTCTTCGGTGTGATTCCCCCGAGGATAGTCGGATAAAAGTCTTTCAAACAGCCTTCTGGCCGAATCACTCTCCCCTGCCTTAACGTGGCTTACTGCAGCCCCAAAGATCGCATCGTCGGCATAATCGCTCTGGGGAAATTGCTGTTCGATCCTCCCGTAAACGGAGATAGCCTGCTTAAGCAATGCAGGGTCCTGCGAGGACAGACCCCGATATGCATCGCCTATCCTTAAAAGGGCGAAGTCAAGCTGATCGCTTGTGGTATAGGTCTCGAGGAACGACTCATAGGAACGGAGCATGAGACGATATCTGGTGGTATCAGCAGGGATCCGGCCGAGCTGTTCCTCTATCAGAAAGATTGCCGAATCGTCCGCCCATTCACTTTCGGGATAACTCCTCACAATGGCCTTGTGGACCTGGACTGCCTTTTCATGGAAATCCTTGGCCTCTGTGGTCCTTCTTTCAAAGGTATATCGCTTGGCCAATTTGAGGTAACTCTGGGCTAACATATGAAGGGCATCGTCTGCACGATCGTCATCTGGATATTCCCTTGCGAACGTATCAAAGGCTTGAGCCGCCTCATCAAAGCTCTTCAATCTCTCGTAGAACAAGATACCAAGACGATACAGTGTCTTCTCCCTGGACCGGCCCATCAGGATCTCCTGTACTAACCTGCTGAGGTCTTTCACGGCCTCCGGATATTGGGGGATAAATTCGGTGATATATTCGATGCGTTCCTTTACAAGGTCGGCCAATTCGCTGTTAGGAAACCTTTTGAGAAACTTGTGATATTCCTCCAGCGCCCTCTGTTCCTGACCGTCTGCCTCCAGCGACCTCGCCAGGGCGAATGTGGAGGCCTCCCCGATAGCCGAGTTTCGGTGTGTCAGTTCCTTATAGATAGAGATGGCTTCACTGTGCCAGTTCAGACCCCTTTCATAGATGGATGCCAGGCGGTACTTCACCTCATCCTTCAGGTTTGGATCCTTGCAGGCGGCTAGGTATTCTCTGTAATAAGCGATGGTTTTCTCAAGGTGTCGTTGGGCCTGATGGGCCTCTCCGAGGAGTCGGAGGGATTCCGTCACGTACTCAGACGCTGGGAAGAGTCTTTGGAGCCTCTCCATAAGCCTTGTCCCCCTATCGAGATTACCCGATTTTAGGAGGGCCTTCCCCAGGCCGAACATGGCCTTCGCACGTTGTGGACTTTCTGGATAGTCCTTCAGGAACTCCTCATAGGAAAGGACGGCGAGGGAGTCCTCTCCAGCCATCGTCCTTGTTTCCGCAAGGTTCAAGGATGCTTCCTGCTTTAACTCACCCTCGGGAAGGAGGCCTATAGCGCGTCGAAACAGATCTGCTGCACGTTGGTAATCTCCCCGAGTTTGAAGCCACTTTGCGAAGATATATTGGGCCTCGCCCGTCGTTTCGCCCTCTGGGGCCTGGGTTTCAAGTTGTACCAGGGTGCTTTCTGCCCCTGAGGGTTGATCTTGCTCAAGGTAGACCTTCATAATCCTTAACAGTGCCTTCGATTTGCTCTCAGGGCTTTTGATCTTTTCCAGTTCGGTCAGGGCTGAAACATGATCGCCCATCTTTAAAAGGGCAAGACCCAGTTCATATCTGGTTTCATCCAGCAGCGGGGACTTCTGGTATTCATCTATCAGTACCCTCAAGGCCCTTACGGCCTCTTTGGGATCATCACCTTTATTGAAGGCCTTGCCAGCCTCAAGCAGCGCCTTTGGCGCAAGTTCACTGCCCGGAAAGACGGAGTGAACCTTGAGATATGTCTTACCTGACTGGTGAAATCTGCCTAATGTCGAGAGGATCTCCGCACTCCTTACCCAGACTTCTGGGATTCGCAGATCATCGGGATGGTTGACGATGAAATCCTGATACTCCCTGAGGGCCTTCTCATAGGACCTGGATCTGTAATATGAATCCGCAAGCAGCAACCTGGCCTCAGGTGCGAGTTCAGACTCCGGGTGATCTCTCAGAAATCCCTGAAACTGTTCCGCAGCCAGGTCGTACATACGGTCTTCGTACAGCCTTTTAGCAAAGGTGAACTGTTGTTCTGGGGGTCCAGAAAAAACACGGCCTGATAGCACAAGGAGAGCCAGGATTACGATCGTGTTTCTCATCTTTGGTAGCCTTATCAATTGTTAGCGAAGTCTTCGACCCAAAACCGACGAGGCTTCACTTCAGATTGCAATTGAAAGATGCAAAGTTCAAAAGAAAGGACAGCCCAAAACCTTCGCCGAGACCATCTTCGGCTCACTCCAGGAGTTAACCCTTTGGGGTTTCATCCTGGGCAAGATGGAGCACCGAGCCTGTAGCCTATAGATCCGGGGATGAGAGCCTGAAAGCTGAACTCCGGCTCACCCTCCCTTCGGTCGAGCTCAGACAGAGCGGAGAAACGGCCGCTCCGTTCGCCGGACGGTCTTAAGGCTCAGGCCTTAAGGGCAATTCATTCTATACTATTGAGCCCGCCTGTTGTCCAGCTAACAAACAGTACAGGGCCTTATACTCAACCATGGGATTCGTCACTGTTATGCTTCAGGTGTCCGAACAACCTTACTGACTGCCCCTGACAGTTTTCCTCTAAGAGCTGAGCAACGTTCTTGTGCAGGACGGGGTGGCGGATTGAAGGATCAATCTCGCACAGTGGTACCAGCACAAACGCCCTCTGGTGAAGCCGGGGATGAGGGATGATCAGGTCTGGCTGATCGAGGATCAAGCCATTGTAAAGGAGGATATCGATGTCGATCGTCCTCGGGCCCCATACTTGATCCCGTATCCTGCCAAGCCGTGTCTCAACCGACTGTAAGAACTCCAGGAGCTTGGCGGCTGAAAAGTCCGTACTGGCCTTAATGACTGCGTTGAGAAAGAGAGGCTGCTGAACGGTCCCAACAGGTTCGCTCTCGTAAATCGATGATACGTGCATAATTTCCAACTCTTCGGAGAGCATCTCGGTTGCTCGTCTTATGTAGCACTCCCGATCACCCAAGTTCGACCCCAAACCTATAAAGACAGTAGCCATCTCGTCTGTGAAACTTTTGCTTAATCCCGCCTGCGGATTTCGACTTCGACGTGATCCAGTTCGCCATCCAATGGAGGGCTCAGTTTTCTTACCCTGACTGTGATCTTTGGTACCTTAAAGTCTTTGCGTACTCGCATTGCTATTCTGTCTGCCAGTGTTTCGATGAGGTTATATCTCTCTCCGGTCACGATCCCTTTGATGAGTTCAAAAAGTTGGGCATAGTCGATGGTATCTTCAAGTCGGTCGGTCTGGGCTGGTCTTTGAAGGTCGACCGCCATCTCGAGGTCCACCTCAAAGACCTGCCCTGACCCCTTTTCTTCCTGCAAAACGCCGTGATAAGCGTGAAACCTCATGCCTTTCAGCCGGAGGACATCCTGTGCCATATTTACACTCCTGGTTTAAGGGAAATATACCAATTCAACGGGTCGAAGTCAAGTGAAGTTTATCATGGTCTGCCGATTTGACATAGGAGGTGTGGATGAGAGCTAAATTGCAGGATGCGGAATTTACGTGCCGATTCAGTTTCATTATCGATCGGGTGACATCGGCTAAGACAGGATTTTTCAGCCCTCTGCGTAAATTTTCCCTTGGTTTTTCAGGTTTTTTATTATAAGTTGTGGAATAGCACAGTAGTGTCGGAAGGCCCTACCAAAGTGAAGATTGGCGAACCAATTCGCATATGCCGTAAATAATCCTGTTAGTACGAACCCTTTTGATAATAGGTTAAAAATTAAGAAAAGGTGGAGCTTAAGACAAAAAGGAAGTGATCGAGATGCCGTTGATTCAAATGTATTTTGGAAAAGGCGCTCTCACAGATGATCAGAAGGCTGACTTCTCCAGAAAAGTCACCGACTTGATCGTTAAGGAGGCAAAACAACCACAACACTACACGGGGGTCATAATCCATAAGGTCCCCGCGGAGAACTGGATGGTCGATCGTCTCACCCTACCAGAACTTAAGGTCAAACTCATGACCGAAAAGAAGCGAGCAGTACCCAAATAAGAAAGGCCTGGCTGAAATGGCTTAAGCAATCTTTGAAAGGCGCCGGAGAACCATTGACGAATAAAGCCTTAGGGCAATGTCGCCTAACAATGTACATCTGGCTCCGGTCATTGCCTTCACCCAAATCCGGCGGTCTTGCAGCGTTTGAAAGACGGACAAAATCAATGGGGCTGAAGAGATGGGCGATAGATCAAGATCACGCAAAAGCTGGCGAGAAAAATTAGAAAATCCGCCAAAGGATCTGCCTAAGGTTGTGGATGGCCCTCCCAAATGGGAAAAAAGCTTTGGCGGGAGAAGGGTGCTTGTGCCCACACCGCTTCTGGTTGACGAGTTAATACGTAAGGTTCCAAAAGGGAAGCTTGTTACGGTAGAACAGGTTAGAGAACGCCTGGCAAAAGATTTTAAAGCCGATTCAACCTGTCCACTCACCACGGGTATTTTTATTCGGATCGTTGGAGAAACAGCCGAAGAAGATTTGCAAATGGGAAAGAAAATGAAGGGCATATAATTGAACCAAGCAAGGGCAAAAAACGCCAAAAGTGAAAGATTTTGAAAGATCTTTAGTTAAATTATGAGGGGAGGGAAAATTCATTTGACAATCGGCCTGGTTTCTGGTATTATTTATCCTGGAGGCAGGAGATGTCACTTTCCATCGGTATCATCGGGCTGCCCAACGTGGGCAAATCGACCCTTTTCAACGCATTGACACAGGCGGGGGCCGAGGCATCCAATTATCCCTTCTGTACGACCGACCAGAACGTCGGTATGGCCGAGGTTCCCGACGAAAGGCTCGAGGAATTAAACCGTATCCTGGAACCGACCGAATGCATCCCCGCCACTATCCAGTTCGTTGACATCGCAGGATTGGTCAGAGGTGCAAGCATGGGTGAGGGACTGGGCAACAAATTCCTCGGCCATATCCGCTCATGCGATGCCATCATCCACATAGTTCGTTGTTTCGAAGACCGGAACGTTGTGCACGTTGAGGGGTCTATAGATCCGGTCCGGGATATGGAAGTGGTGGACACCGAGCTGGCAATGGCAGATCTGGAGACGATCGAAAGACAGGTCGTAAAACAGGAAAAACTCCTTCGCACCAACCCGAGGATGGGCCGGGAAAGGCTCGAAGTCCTGCTCAAGATCAGAGATTTCTTGGAGAAAGGGATACCAGCCAGGATGATTGGGCTATCGGAGGATGAAGTTGAGAGGATAAAGGAGTATAACCTTCTAACCCTCAAGCCGGTTATCTACGTCGCCAATATCGCTGAGGAAGATATTAAGGTGGAAAATGAAGGCATGGTTCGAATAAGGAATCGTGTCGGGGGGGAGAACCTGATCCCGATCTCTGCCAAGATCGAGGAGGAGATATCGGAGCTGCCGGTAGATGAGAGAAAGACATTTCTGGTTGAGCTCGAGCTTGAACGATCCGGGCTTGATCAGATTGTTCTGGCCGGATACCGGCTCTTGAACCTGATCACCTTCTACACAACGGCCAATGAGAAGCTGAGGGCCTGGCCCGTGGTCAGGGGGACAAAGGCACCCCAGGCTGCTGGGAAGATCCACTCGGATATGGAGAGGGGATTTATCAGGGCGGAGGTTGTGGCCTACTCGGATTTGGCCAGGCATAAGACGCTGGCAGCAGTTCACCAAAAGGGACTTGTAAGGGCTGAGGGGAAGGGATATGAGGTCCAGGATGGGGATGTGATTCACTTCCTGTTCAGGGTCTGATACACTCCTTTATCTGTGTTGGATCCTCAAGGATTATCTCCAGGCCGTATCTGGGGTGGTCCACCAGCCGACCCGCCACCTCCACTTCCTTCCCCGCGTACTCTTCAGGGGTTACTCCCGAGGTCTTAAATCTCTCTGCTCCGGAGCTGAATATCACGGCCGTGAAACAGGGACGGGTTTTGTCAAAATGCAGAAAGAACGTGTTGCTCTTCTTAGAATGGTAAACGTCGTAGACCTTCCCTCTAATGATAACTTCTTTCCCCACATATCTCTTCATACCCCTCAGGTCAGTGGCTGAAAGCACAGTTGGAGGCCGGACCGCTATACGTCCCGCCCTCTGCCATAACTTCTCAAAATTCTTCTCGTAGGTCCTGGTGAGTTCGGGGAAATCGGTGAGGATGATGAGGTTCTCATCGTTTCTCCTCTCTGCCGAGGCCGTCCAGTTGTAAGAACCTGTGATCACAATCCTACCATCTATTATGGCGAACTTGTGATGCATATGGCCTTCGCTTTCCCCTGAACCTGTGATGTGGCTCCTGTCGATCCTCACATCGATCCCACGCCTGGTGAGGAAAGTACCCTTAGAATATTTGTTTGTGGTGTCAAATTCGCCGTCTAACAAGACCCTCACCCTGATTCCCCTTTGATGGGCACGAACTAAAGACCAGGCCAGTTGCCTGCTGGTGAATGCATACATGGCCACATCAATGCTCTTGGCTGCATTGTCTAACTTCGTGAGTATGGCCTTTTCCGATCCACCGCCGGGACTGAAGTGTACCTCCACCTGCGGTGAGTCAGAGGTGGAGGAAGAAGAGCAGGATATAATGAGGGAGAGTAAAGGCAGTATCAGCCAGGCATATTTTCTGAATGACTTAACCTCAGATTTCGAATAACCAGAGCCTTCGGTTCTCATGATCAAACGACCTT
>DTYK01000235.1 GCA_012961925.1 Candidatus Latescibacterota bacterium | reverse complement strand
TTTGCCAGGCTGTGTTCTGCGTCAATATGGCCCCGACCATGACCTCAAAGGTTGTATCCCCTGGCCACCATCCCCTTGGTCCAAAACATCTTAGAAGCCGGTCGTAGATCCTCATTAATCTGCTCTTCATGAATTCCACTCAGAACCGGTTGATGACCCCGAAATGTATCTTGCCTTCCAACGGTCCATCACCTTCGCCCAGACCATAATCAACCTCAACTGAACCGATCCTGGACTCAACCCTTACGCCAACCCCATAACCCACTTTAACAGAACTGACCCTTCCCATCTTAACCTTTCTGTCAGAATAATATCCGACGTCAACGAAGCCGAACAGACGGGAACCCTCTGAGGGGACAAGGGCATACTCCGTGTTGGCCCACGCCACCTCTTGACCCGTAAACTGTCGTTCACGATAACCTCTGAGGGATCGGCTCCCTCCCATAACCAGTTTCTCGCTGAGAGGGATAAGCCTCTGGTCGCTCTCCACCTTGGCCCAGTGGACGCCAAGTGAAAAAACCTGAGACCCGGTAATCCTGAAAAATTTCTCAATATCAACCCTGTACCGAAGACTGCGGGCGATCTTCTTGTCGGGAACGAAACCGTATGTAGGAAAACTTCGCCTTGACTTGAACTTAACCGAGACCTTGCTGAACACACCCGAGGTAGGATTAGCTGGATGATCACGGGTGTCCAATCTGACTCGGACCTCTCCGGAGAGACCCTTGCTCTTAGCCATCGATTCGCCTCCGGCTGAATCAGGGATAACCCTCTCCCAACCGATTGAGACCTCACCGGAGAGGACCGGAGAGATGGGCAACATTAAAAAGACCTCCGTATGGGTCCGGGTAAAACCCACTTGCTGCCGTTGGCTGAGGGATCCACCTATATCCACGGGGAACCCGAACACCCATGGTTCTCTGTAACTGAGACGAAGCTCAGAGGCAGATGGCCCCTCCCTGCTCCATCTGGCCTCGGCTCTCCTCCCGGTGCCGAGGATGTTTTGGAATGAGAGATCTACAAGACCGGTAAGGTACCCTTTCTGCCCGGACGTTGCTGGTACATAACCGACCACTCCCCCCACCCTGTTGGTTTTCGCCTCATGAACCTGTACCACAAGTATCCCGGTCTGTCTCTCAGCATCATAATAGATCTGCGGAGGCAGGGTTTTTTCGAAGAGACCGGTGCGATTGAGCCTGTTTTGAACCCTATCGATCACACGTTGATCATAGATCGAAGGTAGCCTGAGCCTCAGCTCCCGCACGATAACATCCCTCTTCGTAATCCGATTTCCGATCACCCGGATACTGTCAATGGTCACCAATGGTCCCTCTCGAATCTCGAGGACGAAGCTTACCCCACCATTGATTAAAAAATCCCGCGGCTTGATCTGACAGAAAGGATATCCATTGTTCTCATAGAAAGCGAGCAGTCTCTCCACGTCACGCTCAAAGACGCTCTCCCGGAAGGGCTTGCCAGGCTGTGTGTTCAGACTGGATAGGATCTCTTCTTCGCTGAGGAGGTGATTGCCCTCCACATGTATCCGCCTGACCCTCAATTGAGAAGAACCCTCACCGGCCCTTCCATCGACTACAAGAAGGAGACAGGACCCGGCAAGGAGGAACCCTACAACAAATCTTTTGTAGGAAAAACTTTGAGCAGAAGGCTCCAATTTACCATCCCTCTTCAGCAAGCTCCTTCTATCTCCGCTTCATAACACGAGATCTTAAAATTTATGCAAGTTTTTAAGGATCTGTTGTTTTTTTAGAAGAAAAAGAAAAATTCCTATGTGTTAAATTTATTCCTTGACAATTAGATCGTCATCCCCTAATTTAGGGAAATAAATTTTCGATGTCAAGCATTCTCATAAGAGGATGAGGTGGCGTAGTAAGACTATAAAAGGGGAGGCAGAATGAGCGAAAGAGAGGGGACGAAGTCAATCCGGGCAGGTATCATAGGCTATGGCCCCGCCTTCAACATGGGTAAGCGCCATATGGAATATATCAGTCAGACAGAAGGGCTGGAGGCAGCAGCCGTCTGCGATCTGGATCCGAAACGTACTGAGGCAGCGAAGCAGGATTTCCCGGGCATCCAGACATACAACGATATAGGGGAGATGCTGCGGGAGGCCGATATTGACCTGGCGGTGATAGTCACCCCTCACAACACCCATGCGGAGTTAGCCATACAGTGCGTACGGGCCGGAAGGCATGTAGTTGTTGAAAAACCGATGTGCATCACCGCTTCAGAGGCCACATCCATGATAGAGGCCGCAAAAGAGGCTGGCGTGATGCTTTCCGTGTTCCAGAACCGCCGCTGGGATGGAGATTATCTGACCATCAAAGAACTGGTCCAAAGAGGACTTATAGGTGACCTTTTCCATGTAGAACTCTTCAGTGGCAGCTACAGGCACCCCGGATACTGGTGGCGCTCTGACAAGAAGGTCTCCGGCGGGGCGTTCTATGACTGGGGTGCACACCTTATTGACTGGCTGTTGAACCTGGTCCCGGGCAGAGTGGTCAGCGTTACCGGTTTCGTCCACAAGCTGGTCTGGCATGATGTGACGAATGAAGACCAGGTGCAGGCTGTCCTCCGCTTTGAAAGCGGTGCCGTGGGGGACGTGCAGTTGTCGCATATAGCCAGGGCTCCCAAACCACGCTGGCGCATACTCGGGACAAAGGGGGCAATCGTTGATCGAGGAGGTGGCAGTCTGACCATGTATACCGAGCTCAATGGACTGACAATGGAGGCAGAGGTCAAGCATAAAGATGGGAACTGGCTGGCTTACTATGCGAACATCGCCGGCCATCTGCTGAGGGGAGAACCGCTTGCCGTCACCCCTGAGTCAGCCAGACGCGTAATAGCGATCATGGAGGCCGCAGAAAAATCGGCCAAAACCGGAAGAACCGAACCGGTCCCCTACGAATAATAGGGTAGGTGTAACCTATGGTGCGGCCAGTTTTCCGAAACCTGCTCAAATTCCCTTGACATTTCAAACGAAATATATTACAATATCTAAGGTCAAAATTTCTGGCCAGTTCCCCGATTTCAGACAAAACGTCTTTGAGTGTGAGGTGCGATGGCGAAGCGTGATTACTATGAGGTCTTAGGGGTGGATAGGAACGCTTCTCAGGAAGAGATAAAGAAGGCATACCGGAGGCAGGCGCTTAAATACCATCCAGACAGAAATCCCGGTGACAAAGAGGCGGAGGAGAAGTTTAAAGAGGCCGCTGAGGCTTACGAGGTCCTTAGCGATCCTGAGAAACGGGAGAGGTATAACAGGTTCGGCCATGAGGGCCTGAGAGACACCTTTGGCAGTGGAGGATTCCAGTGGTCCGACTTCTCTCATGTTAGGGACTTCGAGGACATATTTGAGAGCTTCTTTGGCGAGAGCATCTTCGGTGATTTCTTCGGCAGGAGAACGACGAGGCAGGCAGGTCCCCAACGAGGGTCCGATCTTAGGGTCACTTTGCCCCTCTCTCTCGAAGAGATCGCGACCGGGGTCGAGAAAAAAATAAGGCTAAAGCGATTCGAGAGGTGCAACGCCTGTGGCGGAAGTGGCGCAAAAGGCCGGTCTGCAAGGGTCTGTCCTATATGTCATGGTACTGGACAGGTGAGGCAGGTATCCAGATCATTCCTTGGACAGTTCGTCAACGTCACTACATGCGACCGGTGTGGGGGCGAAGGGAGAGTTGTCGAGGAACCGTGCCCGGTTTGTCACGGCCAGGGAAGGGTCAGAGGGGTGTCAACGATCTCCGTAAAGATACCTCCCGGGGTCGGTAACGGCAACTATATTCCGTTACGGGGGCAGGGGAACGCCGGTCCAAGAGGAGGTCCACCCGGCGATGTCATGGTCTTCATCGAGGAAGAGGAGCATAAAGATTTCGAAAGACATGGAGACGATATTCTCTACGAGTTACCCGTCAGCTTCAGCCAGGCGGCATTGGGAGATGAGATCGAGGTCCCCACACTATATGGCAAGGTCAGAATGAAGCTCCCGGCCGGTATACAATCTGGCAAGGTTCTCCGTCTCCGCGGCAAGGGACTTCCACGGCTCCAGGCCTATGGAAAAGGAGATCAACTGGTACGAATCCACGTGTGGACCCCTACCAGACTTAGTGATAGGGAGAAGACACTACTCAAAGAACTGGCGAAACTGGAGAATACAGCGCCCCCCAAGGGCGGAAGAAGTTTCTTCAAACGTGTCAAGGAGACCTTTGGAGGCTAAATTGAATTGTTACATCTAACGAAAGGAGGTGAACCCGAGAATGCCGGGCGTGATTGTGAAGGAGAGAGAATCTTTCGAGCAGGCACTCAAAAGATTTAGAAAGGCCTGCGAAAAAGCTGGAATAATGTCCGAGCTAAAAAAGCGCCAGTATTTCGAGAAGCCGAGCGAAAGGCGCAAGAAAAACAAGCGCAAGAAGCTGAAAGGATAATGATATAACGAGAAGATTTAAGAGTCTCCGAACTTGGTATCAGGATTGTTTATCTGTTTTGACCGTGTTAATCACAGAGGAGACAAGAAGTTATCAAAGGGAATCTACCGAACGCAGTTATCTGTTTTACGGCCGATCTGGAAGGAAATCCTCGCCGCTGCCATAAAGGGCAGTGGGCCGGGGGGTTTCAAGGATAACGGCAGAATAAAGAGAGGATGGATGCCCGCGCGAGAAGACAACAGAGTACCAACAGGTTCAATAAAAGTCCTGTGGCAAAAGGGTTATCTTGCGCCTAAAAGGGAAGATCTCTACAGATGAACTTAGTAGATGTATGCATTGCCATTCTCCTTGTAATCTTCGCCTTACGAGGGTGGCGGCGAGGTCTCTTCCGAACCTTGATAGGTCTGGTAGGTTTTTTTGTAGCGGCCCTGGCGGCCATATCTTACCTGAAATCAGCGTCGGACCTGATTATGCGATACCTCCAGGTTCCTGCCAAGGTTGCTGAGGTGTTTAGCTTTATCGGCATATTTGTGGTCGTTCTTCTCCTCTTTCGAATCCTCGGGTTCATCCTCTATAAGGCCATTCATTTCACTCCCATCGGTTTCATTGACTCCCTTGGAGGGATTGCACTGGGCCTTTTAAAGGGCGGTTTCATTGTGAGCGTAGCTTTATTGCTCCTTTCGCTCGTCCCGCTCCCGCCCAAGTGGCAGATGGAGATAGGCACATCCACCCTGGCCGAGCCAATGCGAGGGGTGGCCCCCTACGTCTTTAATAAGGTTAAGAAAGGGCTTCTGGAGGATCTCCACATCGAACCTCCAAAGCAGATCCCGCCTGGTCTGGAAGAAAGCTATAGAGATCTTGAGAAGGCCTTGCATCCCCTCTCTCCAGATTCCCTTGACCCCAATGTTTCCCCCGAATCCGGGTTGAAGTAAAAGCAACTTTGCCTTCAGAAGGGGCTGAAGAGGAGAACATACTGGAAAGGGATGATTGATCAACATACACTGGATGTCCTGGAATTTGGGAAGCTCCTGAGGATAGTTGAGTCCTACGCCACTTCTGTTCTGGGTAAGGAGGAGATAGCAAAGATATTACCCTCCGATGAGTTGGAGGCTGTCCGTTATGAACTCAAACTGGTTTCTGAGTTCATAGACCTGATCGCCTTTGATGACCCGGTTCCTATCCACGGGATAAAGGACGTCCGGGACGCCCTGAAAAGATGTAGGATTGAAGGCTCAATCCTCCCCCCAGAGGACCTGCTGGCTTTGAAAGACACTCTTAGGGTCTCAAGGTCCTTACATGGATACTTTTCCAAGCGTTCGGAGAAGTATCCATTTTTGTCTTCTATAGCATGTAGACTCACACCCCATAAAGACCTTGAAGAGAGGATAGACCAGACGGTCGATGGGAACGGTGAGGTTAAAGACTCGGCCAGCAGGAGGCTGTCCAGGATCAGAAGGGAATTAGAAGGGTTAAGGGCATCGCTCAGGGAGAAGCTGGAAGAGATCTTGAGGAAACTTCCGGATGAGGTAGTTCAGGACAGGATCTTCACCCTCCGTGACGGCCGTTACGTGATACCTATCCGCGGGGGACAACGGAGCAGACTTAAGGGGGTAATACACGGCCAGTCTGCTACAGGGATGACTGTCTTTGTTGAACCACTGATGCTTTTGGAGGCAAACAATCGGGTTCAGCAACTGGAAATAACCCAGAGAATCGAGGTCGAGAGGATACTAAGAGCTCTTACCAACCGGGTTCGAGAGGTCAGAGATAGTCTTGTTGAGAACATAAGGATTCTGGGGCGTCTGGACTCCATCTATGCCAGGGCGTCGTATGCCCGGGATACGGGTTGTATGGAGCCATCTCTGAATGTGGAAGGGAAGACTATAATCCGCGGCGGCAGGCATCCTCTGTTGGCTCATCTGGTAGGAAGGGAGAGGGTCGTACCTCTTGATGTGGATCTGGGCAAGGATTTCATCACCCTTATAATAACGGGCCCAAATGCCGGCGGAAAGACCGTGGCACTGAAGACGATTGGGCTTCTATCTCTGATGGCTCAGTCAGGCATGCACATCCCTGTCGATCAGGAGTCTGAAATCGGGGTTTATCAGAAGATATTTGCGGATATAGGGGACGAACAGTCCATTGAGCAGGATCTGTCCACCTTCTCTTCGCATGTACGCCAGCTTGTCAAGATCTGCAGACACTCAGACCCTCAGACGCTTGTCCTTCTCGATGAGATCGGCGCCGGAACAAGTCCGGAGGAAGGTGCAGCCCTGGCCATGTCCATCCTCGAAGATCTGACCGCCAGAGGCGTACGGACGGTCGCTACCACCCATCACGGGGCCCTCAAACTCTTCGCCCATCGGAAGGAGAAGATCGAGAACGGCTCAATGGAATTTGATTCGAAGACCCTGGCCCCAACCTTCAGGCTCCGGCTGGGCATACCGGGTTCAAGCTATGCCTTTGAAATCGCCCAACGGTTGGGCATGCCGGGTGAGATTGTGGAGAGAGCCGGAACCTTCGTGAGCCAGGGATATCGTGAGGTCGAAGATCTGCTAATTAATCTAAAAAGGAGCCTCGAAGAGTGTGAGCTGGAACAACAACGTCTGAAGAAGATAAGGTTTGACCTTGAGAAGCTTGCCTCCGGATATGAAGAAAGGCTCAAAGGGGCCAGAGAAGAGGCAGTGAGACTAAAGAAGGAGGCGCTTGAGGAGGCAAAGAGGATCGTCAAGGGTGCAAATGCGCTGGTGGAGCGGGCGATCAGGGAGATCAGGAGCAGTGGAGCATCATCAGAGGCGATCAAGGAGGCCAGAGAAGCCCTACGGGAATCAATCCGCCGAACTGAGGAACAGATTGAGTCGTTTATTCCCACGGAGGAAAGACCGCTCTCAATTGAGGTGGGACAGAGGGTCTGGGTGAAAAGTCTGGGCCGAGAGGGCGAGGTATTGACAAAGGAGG
>DTYK01000234.1 GCA_012961925.1 Candidatus Latescibacterota bacterium | reverse complement strand
CCATCACCATTGTTTCTGTACAGGAAATTTGGCGTCCTGTCGTTGGCCACATATATGTCAATATCTCCGTCATTGTCATAATCACCAATGGCCACCCCCATCCCGTATCCCCTATCCCCGACCCCGGCCCCATCGGTGACGTCTGTGAAAGTCCCGTCCCCGTTGTTCCGATAGAGGCGATTGGTGCTCTCCTCCAGTTGGCGCTCTTCCGGATCACTGATACCTTCCAGCCAGCTACCGTTTACAAGATATATGTCCAGGTCGCCGTCGTTGTCGTAATCCAGAAAGGCCGCTCCAGAGCCGGTAGTCTCAAGAATGCTGGTCAGGTGGCGGTCTCCAAAGGTGTGTACAAAATCTATACCTGCCTCCAAGGTGACATCAACAAATTGGATTTCATACCTTTGTTGCCGGCCCTCTGGAGAAGTCACCATAAAGAACAGAAAACCTATGAGTAGTGAGCCCCAAACTAAGACCTTATTTCCGGACATTGCTGACACCTCCTTGGTTTATTGAGTGCCCCGTTTCAGTTAACGTACCATTGCTGCCCATTCAGACCTGATCAATCTGGTATTGTAATCCTCCATATATTTCATATGCTCCGGATCAAAGGGATAACACTCGTCTTCAGGGTAGGGGTAGCCGCTCATCTCGTGGAAGGGGAGGGGCTGAACAGTTAAAGAGTAAGCACTGTTCGGATCTGTGTCTTTGTTAAACCCATCTGCATAGAAGAAAAAGTCCCTCGACCACCCTTCAGGAAGAGCTGGCACAAGGGTTGCATCAAAGTCTATTGCCACCTCATCACCATGGCTCATTATCACATACTTATCGTCCGATTCCTTGAGAAGCGGGGTGACATCACCATATCTGGTGTAATATCCCGCCAGGTTCTCCCATATTGCAGGACCTGTCAAACGATGGTGGTTATAGACAGGGGGGTACCTTCCGTCTGGTAACATTACCTCAGGATATCCCCTCCACCGCAGCTCAGCACGGAAAGGATAAAGAGAGGTCACTGTAATGGGCCCCCTATCGGAGAAGGTACTGACCAGGATTTGATCCCAATAGATGGGCATATTTGTGGTTATTTTTATCCTGTAATCATCGGTGAGGAACTTACCGGTCAAGTCCACCGTCATGTACTTGGGCAATCCGGCCGGAAAGCCCATGTCCTCTATAACCGTCTCCCATTCTCCTTTGCTATTTATCACCTTTAGGGTGGGAGTTTGAAGTTCGAGGCCGGCCTGCGATGCAGCTAAATTGTCTGAGGACATGGAGTACTGGACCTACCCGTAAATGATCAACCAGATCCCCTCGGCGTCAGACAGATCCCCCAGATCAAGGACTATCGAATGGGGTTCTGCGAAACCCTGGTGGGATAGAAGCTGGAAATCTTCAGGATAGGTCCTGTCCCTTTCGGCAAGGAGTGGGAGGATGTCGTTCCCATTATCGTCCACGGCCCAAACCGGTGGTCTCGCATCCTTTGCCACAATTATGTCAAACTCAGGGAACGGGGGAAAGACCTGAAATCTCTCGTTCGGGTAGACATCGACATCCGAGGGATGATCAATGACAAGTAACTTTGCCTGGTCTAAAAATGCTATCTCCCCCAGTTGTTCCAGAAAGAGTATGGTGTATAGGCCATCCTTGGGTTGAAGTTGATAACCCTCGATCTTGAGATATTCATCCGGGTCAGGGGGATTGTACATACCTGGGCCTAAGAGATACCCTACCACGGCATTCCCAAGGATATCGGAAACAAAGGTGAATTCAGAACCATTCCAGCTATACACTGTTGGGCAGGAGGCAAGTTCGGCAGAAGTTTCAACGATTGTGAGGGTTTGATTTGCTGAAACGTTAACGAAAGACTGCCTGATTCCCCGGGGCCAATATACCCTGACAAGGTCGATCGTAGTCTTATCGGCCAATCCAAATTCCACCGGTATGGCTGGTTGAGCGAGAAAACCCGATCCGCCGACAACCTCCCTCCTCAACCATATCTTCCCAGACTTTATCTCCACCTTTGCCCCGATTCCACTCACATTGCTTTTAGTGCCGACAAGCCTTATTTTCAACCAGTTGTTCCGATTCCCGCCTTCGTTGCGGAGCATAACAGCAGATCCATTGCTACCGGTGAGAAGGAGATCAACATCACCGTCGTCATCAAAATCGGCAGGCAAAACTGCCTGGACGGCTAACCCAGGGAATTCAGCAAGCCCTGAAAGCAGCATAACACCGGAGAACGTACCGTCTCCTGTATTCCTGAAAGACATTAAGCCGGAGGATCCCTCCGCTGAAGGAGATGGATCTACTGCAACCAACAGGTCAAGATCATTATCGTTGTCAAAATCGATAAATGCCGCCCCCCAGCTTGATCCCTTTCCTCCGGGTCGGAGCACACCGTCAGACGAGATGTCCTGTTCAAAGCTCCCATCTCCTCTGTTCCGATAGAGGACATTCCCTTCACCCTGTCGGTTGGTGACATACAAGTCTAGCCAACCATCCTTATTATAGTCACCAACGGCAACGCCCCTGCCTCCCCTCTGATCAGCAACGCCAGATGGCCCAGCTACATCGGTAAAGGTCCCATCCCTGTTATTTCGGTAAAGGATGTTGGCGTCTCTATCGTTCACCACATAGATATCGATGTAACGATCGTTGTCAAAATCGAAAAAGACGACACTCAGACTCCTGCCCTTGCCGCCGTCAACACCAGCCTCTTCCGTCACATCAGTAAAGGTCCCATCCCCGTTGTTCCGATAAAGGACGTTTGGCTGGCCGACAAAATCCTCTGGGAACCTCAGGGATTCACTGGAAGGGACCTCCTCCAGGTCCACATAATTCGCTACATAGATATCGAGGTCTCCATCGCTGTCATAGTCGGCAAAGGCCGCCCCGGCGCCGAATCCCATGTCACCCACTCCAGCGGAAGAGGTGACGTCGGAGAAGGTCCCGTCGCCGTTGTTCCTGTAAAGGACATTTGCCCCATAATTGGTGACGTAAAGGTCTACGTAACCATCGTTATCATAGTCTCCGGCTACGCACCCTATCCCCATCCCTCTATCTCCGACACCGGCAATTGACGTGACATCTGTAAAGGTCCCGTTCCCTTCATTCCGATATAATATATTGGCGGACTCGTCTTCTGATTCAGAACTTCGGACCAGATAAAGGTCAAGGTCACCATCGTTATCGTAGTCAAAGAACAGGGCGCCAGAGCCAAGGGCCATCGCTATCTTTCTCCTGAAGTGAGAGGTATATTCAGAGGACTGTATTGCCTCAGGTGACCCGGAGCCTAAGAGGCTTAAAAACCTCTCATATTCAGACTTGGAAGGCCAGCCCTTTCTACCATGGGAAACTCCCAGGCCGGATTTCGCGGTGACATCAATGAACTGTACCTCCAGGGTTCCCGTCTCTTCTTGACCGGAAGGCTTCTCTAACAGCTCCACGGGATCAAGGTACTTGCCTTCCCGGAAGTACTTCTCAGCTTCGCTGGAAAACACCCCACTGGCTCTAAGTTGTTGGTATTTCGCCATGTTCTCTCCGGCCTCCCGCGTTTTGCCCACCATCATGAGGGCCCTGGCAAGCGCATAGTAAGCGGGGAGAGCATCTGGAGCCAGCTCAATAGTCTTCTTAAACTCATCTATTGCCAGTTCAAATTTGTCCTGCTGCGCGTATACAGCACCGAGGTTGTAGTGAGCCGCAGGGTCATATGGATCTATCTCTAACACTCTCCGGAACTCCCCCTTCGCCTCAGAGAACTCCCCCTTTACCTTATAGATGAAACCCAGATTATAATGTGAATAAGGTTCATCGGGATTGATTTCCAAAATCTCTGTGAAGGTACTTATTGCATCGTCGTACTTGAGTTGGTGGTGATAGGCGAGTCCGAGGTTGATCATGGTGGGCAGATCGTCAGGACGGAGTTTTAAGGCCATCTTTAGCTCATGGACGGCTTCGACATACTTGTGTTGGTCGATGTAGCCAACACCGAGGGTAAAGTGATGCGTGAAATCCTCGCGAATCTCTTCCGTATGTGAATGCCCGGGGAGCGTCAAAAATAGGAGTGTGGAGACGGAAACCAGAAACCCGACTCTCCATGGGCCTTTACTATAGAAACACGGCATTACCCCTCCTCCACAGATGGTGCAGCCCATCCTCTTTTGATCTCATAGGCAGCTATGCTAACAATGGATAACAAGTGTCAATATAAAAATCTATAGCTGATTTGGCAAGACATTTTTATGGAACTTATATAAAAACGGTTTGGAGGTTTATAATTTAGGCTACAATAGGGATGGAGAAGGGGATTTTTTTGTTGCACACCAGCGCTTTTGTATATATATTAATATACTTTTGAGGAACAGGTCCTGGTGATGTCAAGAATTGCCGATAACCTTAAAAGGGTGAAGGAGAGACTTGCCCTGGCCGCAGAGCGTTGTGGCAGGTCTGCAGATGAGATCTTCCTGGTAGCGGTTACCAAGACGAGGACTGTCCCGGAGATCCTCGAGGCGATCAGGGCAGGGGTTGATATAATCGGAGAGAACAGGGTCCAGGAGGCCCTGGCCAAATACGATCAGCTCCACCTTCCCGTTAGATGGCATATGGTGGGACATCTCCAGCGGAATAAGGTCAAACACGCCCTGGAGATCTTTGAACTGATACATTCGGTTGATAGCCTCCGCCTGGCAGAGGAGATAAGCAGGCGGGTCTCAGACTCCGGGAAGACCGTTGACATACTTGTTCAGGTGAATACGTCCTCAGAAGAGTCCAAATTCGGTATCCTTCCTGACCGGGCAATAGAACTGGTCGAGTCGATATCTTCACTGAAGGGGATAATGATCAGGGGCTTGATGACCATCGGCCCTCTGGTTTCGAACCCGGAAGAAGCAAGGCCCTGCTTTGCCAGGCTGAGGGAATTGAAGGAAAAGATAGAAGGCCTCCGCATCCCGGAGGTCCGAATGGAAGTTCTTTCCATGGGGATGACGAATGATTTTGAGGTGGCGATAGAAGAGGGGGCGAATATGGTGCGGATAGGCACGGCCATCTTTGGTCCTCGGGGGTAGCTGTGTTTATTATAGGGAATTTTCTGGTAGCCGTGGCAAAGCTCCTGCGCATCCTTCTGACAGCTTATATGTGGATAATCATCATAAGGGCGCTGATCTCCTGGATTAACCCAAATCCTTATAATCCAGCAATCCAGTTCCTTTATGGGGCCACAGAGCCGGTGCTCTCTGCGGTCAGAGGGCTTCTTCCGGCAAGGATCCGGTGGAGTACGGGGATAGACTTCTCCCCGTGGCTTGTGGTCCTTATTATCATCTTCCTGCAAAATTTCCTTGTGAGATCTCTACTGGAACTTGGGCTCCGTCTTCAATAGATCGGAGGTGATACCGGTTATGCTGACCCCCCTTGATATCAGAAAACAAGAGTTTAAAAAGGCCTTCCGTGGATATGACAGAGATGAGGTTGACGCCTTTCTGGAGATGGTTGCAGATGAATTTGAGCGGATTGCCAGGGAGGACTTCTCCCTCAGGGAGAGGGTCAAAGGCCTTGAAGATTCGCTAAAGCGGTATAAGGATCTGGAGAAGGCACTTCAGGAGACCCTGATGGCAGCCCAGACCACGGCCGATGAGACCAGGGCCAATGCCAAAAGAGAGGCTGAGTTGATAATGAAGGAAGCGGAGATAAGGGCAGAACGCTGGACCGATGAGGCCAGAGCCGAACTGAACAAGATAAAGGAGGAGATCACAAACCTTAAGATGCAGAAAGAATCATTTATCGCAAGGCTCAAGTCCTTCACCACTTCACAGATGGAGCTGCTCAAGACACTTGAGCTCGAGGAGCAAAGACCGGCCTTTCAGAGAGAGACGGAGGCCGAAAGCTGATGGGGATGAAGGGTCCATGCAACTGAAGGTCAGATTACAGCCCAGGGCTTCAAGAGACCGGATAGTTGGATACGACAGCGAGGGGAGACTGAGGATAAAGGTGACCGCGCCGCCCGTTGGCGGTGCGGCCAATTTACGGCTGATCGAGCTCCTGTCAAAATGGCTTGGCAT
>DTYK01000233.1 GCA_012961925.1 Candidatus Latescibacterota bacterium | reverse complement strand
CAGTAGTCAGTTAAGAAATCTCATTGTTACTCGTTATACCGATATTCTTGGTAGTGCCGATATTCCAGTACTTGATCTTGCTGGAAACCAAAGTCAGCTGGGAGAATTATTAACCCAAAGAATTGCCCCAGAGTTTGAAGGGTATATAACAATAGAGATATCAAACACTACTCCTCTTCCAGCAAAAATATATGCCAATGAAGGTATAGCACAAGTTCTATTCTTTGAAGGAGGTGGCAATGACGGTCAAATATGTGGTCAGGAAGCTCTCCGATGTCAGTAAGGAGAGGAGTACGTGTGGATTCAGGCAGAGGCTTATCACTTCGGCCGACTTTGAGGGTGCAAACATAACTTTCCTCAGCGTTTATGAGGCAGGAAGGCATTACCACAAGAAGACAACAGAGTTCTATTATGTCCTCAAGGGATCAGGGCACCTCGAACTGGATGGAGAGAAGGTGGAGATGGAGCCGGGGACACTGGTCATGATCAATCCAGGGACAAAACACAGAGCCGTGGGTGAACTTGAGGCCCTTATCATAGGCGTCCCCCCCTTCACAGAGGACGATATGTACCTCTGCGAATGAGCTAATGAATGGAGGACCTTCGATGTCTTTCATCTTTGTCAATACCGACCCATCAGCACCCGCAGGAGCAGATGGCATACATAGTGAAGGGCAAGGTGGAGTTCAGTATGGGTGAAGAGGGCGAAAAGCATATCTTCGAGGAAGGGATGTTCTTTGCCTTTGCGCCTAATGTGAAGCACGGCACAAGATTCCTGGAGGACTCCATAGTCATAGATGTCTTCAGCCCACCGATGGACTATAAGGCAGTGGTTCCTGAGTACGCCAAGGGGTAAAAGGAGCAACGGGATGGATGTGATCGGCCTGGGGAGGTTTGTGGTTGACATGTTCGCCGGTGAGTGGGACAGACCCATAAGGGAGGTAGACAGTTTCCTCAAGTATCCTGGCGGAGCTCCGGCTAATGTGGTTGTGGCCCTTGCTCGGCTTGGTGTAAGGACCGGATTGATAAGCAGGGTGGGTAACGACGAGTTCGGCATCTATCTGGTCGATTTTTTACGAAAGGAAGGGATAGATACTACACACGTCGGATTTGACAGTGAACGCCGGACCTCCCTTTCTTTTTGTGGGACGGCCAGATTTGGGGATTTCCCTTTCTTTCAGTACGGTGAGCCCGGACCGAACTTACGACTTAGGCCCGCTGACATAAGCGAAGGGTACATTAAGAAGGCCAGAATCCTCTTTACATCTGGTACTATTTTCTCCGCCAGCCCTTCAAGGGAGGCTGGCCTGACGGCCCTCTCCTGTGCGCGCAAGAATCAAGTAATCACCGCATTTGATATAAATTACAGGGAGGGATTCTGGGAGAGCAGGGATGTGGCAAGGGTACACTATAAACTCATCCTTGGACTATCAGATGTGGTCTTCGGTACCAATGCGGAGCTCGGGTATGTGGGAGGCAATGAGGATGTGGACCGAGCAGCGGCTGGGATACTGGAGCTGGGGGCCAAAATGGTATGTGTGAAGTTCGGGGAAAGGGGTTCCAGGATCTTCACCCAGAGCGAGACCATAGACATCCCGGCCTTTCAGGTCGAGCCCTTTGATTGCTCTGGCGCCGGAGATAGCTACAATGCAGGATTTCTCTACGGTCCTCTGAAGGGCTGGAATCTTCGAAGGTGCGGAGAATTCGCCAGTGCTGTATCGGCCATTGTTGTCACGCGCCGGGGGGCATCCGTAGCGACTCCAACGCTGGCAGAGGTCGAGGCATTCCTGAACTCTTACAGAAGGTGACCTCCGACCTTGGGAGCGGGCTGAAAAGATGGACGTGGAGGAACTCATCGTCGGGGAGATGGATCTGAAGGAGGTATCAAGGGATCTGATCCACTGACTGAAGACAGACCTTGTGGAAGTAAGAGAGCTATCTCAGACCGAACCTTCTCGCTAGGAACGGGTTATACCTATTCAGAACAGCGTGAAAGAATGGACCGCCCGAAAAGCAAAGGTTTCTTTTTGTTTCCCGCTGCTACGGGGATTATACAAAAATACTCTCCCATATCTTTACGGTAGATGTCTCATAGACACCCGTTAGAAGTAACTCATTGATGATTTCCATGACATAGGCATATCCAACCCGTTTTATTTTGCTAATCAAGGTCTTGTCCCTTTGCCTTTCAACCTCTCTGGATGTCTATAGCCGGCAACCACAGGATCTTGACTTCAGAATCCATGGGTTCTGAATTTTGGTTTGTTATCAATGGATTAGTTGTCCTCCACTTATAATAATATCCACCCCAGTGATGTGTCTCGATTT
>DTYK01000232.1 GCA_012961925.1 Candidatus Latescibacterota bacterium | reverse complement strand
TTCCGCAAACTCGCCTTCGCTTCGCTGGGGTTCAAGCAGGCGGAAGGGCAGCCGCTCCGTTCCCCGGACAGTTCAACGGCTCAGGCTTAAGGGCACTTAACCCACGGGTTCGTCGAAGGGGTTAATGACTCATTTGCATTGGACAGGCCTCTAAACCCAGTATAAATTTGGGGCTCTTGCCTTATGAAGACCGTCACTTTTGAGCAGGCTAAGGAGCCTACGGGATTCAGAATAATCCTAAGGTCTTTCCCGTCTCGTCGATGTCCACCTGGGTGGCAGCCGGTACCGATGGAAGTCCTGGCATGGTCTGCATCGTTCCTGCTATCGGATAGAGGAAGCCCGCCCCAACAGAGGCCCTGATGTCGCGGATAGGGAACCGGTAGTTCTTTGGCACTCCCTTCCAATTAGGATCATGAGAGAGGGAGAGATGGGTTTTTGCCATATTGATCGGGAACCTGTCATAGCCGAGATCGGTATATAGCTTTATCCTCCTCTCAGCCAGAGGATCGTAGTCAACCCCATCCGCTCCATATATCTTAGTAGCTATTATCTCTATCTTCTCCTTTATTGAGATGTTATCCGGGTAGAGGAACCTCATCTCGTGAGAGGTCTCCACCGCTTTAACCACTGCCCATGCCAGTTCGGTGCACCCCTCGCCGCCTTTTGCCCACGCATCGATGGGAACAGCATCTTCTGCACCGGCCTCCAGAGCTTTTTGCCGGACGAGTTCGATCTCAGACTCCCTGTCCGAGGTGAACTTGTTTATAGCCACCACAGCAGGGATTCCATGAAGTCGAACGTTCTCGATCTGTTTGGCCAGGTTCTCACATCCCTTCTCCAGCGCCGGCATATTCTCCTTTTCGACCAGTTCTTTGTCCAGAGGTACGCCCGGGCGGGCGGTGAAGGCTCCTCCGTGCATCTTCAACGCCCTCACGGTGGCAACGACCACGGCACAATCCAGCTTTATCCCTCCCTGACGGCATTTGACGTTAACCATCTTCTCGAATCCGCAATCTGCACCAAATCCGCTCTCGGTCACAATATAGTCTGCCAGTTTGAGTGCCACCTTATCGGCCAGTATCGAATTGTTACCGTGGGCAACGTTTGCAAAGGGACCAGCATGTATGAAGCATGGTGTGTTCTCCAGGGTCTGAACAAGGTTGGGCTTGATAGCATCTTTTAACAGTACACACATGGCACCGGCGAATTTCAGATCCTCGGCAGTCACCGGTTTGCCATCGTAGGTATAACCTATTACTATTCGGCCGAGCCTCTCCCTTAAGTCAAAGAGGCCAGTGGTAAGTGCCAGAATAGCCATGGTCTCTGTGGCAACCGTTATGTCATATCCTGTCTGCCTGGGGAGCCCGTTTGTTCTCCCGCCCAGCCCGACTACAATATCCCTGAGAGCCCGATCGCTCACATCAACACAGCGCCGCCAGGTCACGTTGAGCGGGTTTATATTCAATGGATTCTTATGGAGGATACTTGCATCGATAGCGGCTGCCAGAAGGTTGTGAGCACTTTCCACCGCGTGAATGTCGCCCGTGAAGTGGAGGTTGATGTCCTCCATCGGGACTACCTGAGAATAACCACCCCCACATGCTCCGCCCTTAATTCCGAACGTCGGGCCCTTCGATGGCTCACGCATGGTGTTGCATGCCCTCTTCCCGATCTTAACCAGGGCCTGCCCTAAACCAATCGCAGTCACCGTCTTACCTTCACCCAGAGGGGTGGGTGTAATCGCAGTCACGGTGATTAACTTTCCGTCCGGATTACCCTTCAATCTCTCCAGAACCTCGAGTGAAACCTTAGCCTTATATTTTCCATATGGTTCAAGTTCCTCTTCCTGCAGACCGAGGTCCCCGGCAATCTCGGTTATCGGCCTCATCCGAGCCGCCTGCGCTATCTCAAGATCGCTCAGCATGGAAATCCTCCTTGGTTTAAGTTATAATGTGTTCCAGTTAAGAACGAAATTATAAGCAAAAAATCGCTATATGTCAAGGATAAAATTGATGTCGGAGGAGGATTAGATTTTTCGGTGTATGAGCCCCACTCGGAGCGAAAATGAGCAGGGCGTAGCGGCATTACTCCACTACCTAATCCTCTGAACCGTAGTCTCCTTAGCCTCACCATCCTGACCTTTCAGAAGAACAATGCAGACTTGCGATCTCACCGTGATTTCTCAAAGAGCCCGGCCTAAAGCAAGTTGTAATTCCCGTATACAGAACTGAAGGTCTGTGTTAAAGCATTCACCTGGTCCCCAAGCAGGATCCGCCAAAAACTCCTTGCCAGGATCGCTAAATATCAGTATATTAAGCTCCAGGAATTCCAACCGGGCATTTTCTTCCTCTCTGGATCCGGCTTTTGATGCGGAGGTGTAATCCGGGAAGGCGTGACATGAAACTAATCGTGAAGGTTATAGAGATTAAAGGAAGGTGCCCTGTTTATAGTCTGAGGGACAGAATAGTCATAGATGACGGATACAGACTGAACCTGGAGGAGACCGACAGCGTCTGTATGCACTCGCTCTCCTCACTCATGCCGTACTACGTCGCATTGTCAAGGGGTGTCGACCCGAAGTCCCTTGGGTTAGCCAGGGATGGGCACAAAGCTTACCTTCAGTGTCTCGACCCGTGTGAACGGACCGGAGGGGGCACGGTGATCTTTGAGGTCGAAGTGGTAGACAGAGGGTGAGGATGCTCTTGGTCATGTCAGGATCTGATCAAATAATGCCGTGAAGACGGAGGTTCTAATTGAGAGCAATCCTTGTAGGAGGTGCCAGGCCCAATTTCATGAAGATTGCACCGATCTGGCACGAGATGGGAAGGTATCCTCAGCATTTTGATCCAGTGCTCCTCCACACAGGTCAACATTATGATTATGAAATGTCTAAGGTGTTCTTCGAAGATCTCGGACTGCCAGAACCCGATATATACTTGGGGGTAGGATCCGGCACCCATGCCCAGCAGACCGCCCGGGTAATGGCTACCATTGAAAAGGTCCTGAGTGAAACACAGCCGGACCTTGTAATAGTGGTTGGCGACGTAAATTCCACCCTCGCCTGCACTCTTGTAGCTGCCAAGATACGCTATCCAGGATCAGCCCATCTACGTAGGCCTTCGATTGCCCATATCGAGGCAGGCCTCCGTTCCTTCGACCGTCGCATGCCTGAGGAGATAAACCGTCTGGTTGCCGATACTCTCTCCGACTATCTGTTTACTACCTGCGAAGATGCCGATGAGAACCTCAGACACGAAGGGGTACCACAGGGCAAGATCTTCTTCGTGGGTAACGTGATGGTAGATGCTCTGCTAAACCAGAAGGAGAAAGCGAAGGAATCAAAGATCCTTCAGGTCTTAGGCCTGAGGGCCGATTATGCCCTCCTGACCCTTCATCGTCCGGAAAACGTGGACGACAGGGGGACCATGAGCCGCATCCTGGATGCTCTTGCCCAGGTGGGGGAACATATCAAAATTGTCTTCCCCATCCACCCCCGAACCAGAAAGCGTCTCACGGAGTTCGGGCTTCTCAATGGGCTTAGCGGTTACCAGCCGGCTGCTTTTAGGTCACCAGATCAGGGTCTCCTTCTCATTGACCCTGTTGGATACACGGATTTCCTAAGACTGATGGAGGAGGCAAGGTTGGTTCTGACCGATTCCGGCGGAGTCCAGGAGGAGACCACCTTTCTGGGCATCCCTTGCCTGACGCTGCGCAGAAATACCGAGCGTCCGATAACCATAACCCAGGGGACGAACGTACTGGTTGGCACCGACCCGGAAAGGATCGTCAATGAGAGCCTGAAGATCCTGAGAGGAGAAGGTAAGACCGGTTCTGTGCCCAGACTCTGGGATGGTAAGGCAGCCCGAAGGATCATAAATGTCCTGTTGGAAGTGCTATAACTAAAAGGGCGCCAGATTTTCGTTGACTTTTGCAGTCTGCCGTCGCATATTTATAAGCAATCATATCTTTGGCACTTCAGGTGGCCCAACCTTATCAAATAGTAAGGTGAAGCTGGGTTGAGAGCGGTGTCTTCCATGTAAGAAATCACTTCTCAAACTCATAGCCCGTTAATGTTATGAATCTGGCAATAATTGGTACCGGTTACGTCGGTCTTGTTACAGGGAC
>DTYK01000231.1 GCA_012961925.1 Candidatus Latescibacterota bacterium | reverse complement strand
TGAGAAGGCCAGACGAATGCTGGAAAGACAATCCCGGTAGCTCTTTATGGATGATCGGTCCAAATATTCCCTTGACTTGAACCTTTGTTTTTCTTATCTTGTGGCGTGTGACTGCCAAGACCGGGGCCTGTCGTATGGCTATGTTCTACCCTTCATCCCTGCCAGGGACTTTCCCGGTTTACATTAAGTCCGTTTGTCCTGTATAAAAAGGAGATGGAGAATGGGAAGACTATTGTGCTTGATCGCTGTTTTGGGCGTAGCCATCGGCGGATGTGCTGGAACAGCCCAACGTTCGGGTATGACAAACCAGCAACTTATGGAGGAGATCAAAGCCCTGCAAGAGCAGGTGGATGTTCTGGCACGCCAGAAGATCGACCAGTTACAGGGGCAGATTAAGACCTTTATGGAGGCCCAGGATAAAAAGATCGAGTCACTTGGCATACAAAGCGCCAATCTTAATAACAGGATTGCCCTGTTGGCCGACCGGGTAGGCAAACTGGAGGAGGACGTTAAGAAGTTAACACCTCAGACGGTACACGTCCCGGCCAAACCATCTGTCCCTGAGGGCGGGGAGCAAAGGATAGAGGCGGCATATAAGGCTGCACTGCAACACTATTTCGACAGGAGATTTGAACAGGCAATCGGGGAGTTTTCAGAGATCATAGCCATGGCCCCGAGGCATGAACTTGCCGATAATGCCCAGTACTGGATTGGTGAGGCCTATTATGGGTTGGAGAACTACCACCAGGCCCTTACCGAATTTGAAAAGGTCTTTACCTATCCTGAAACGGAAAAGGCAGATGATGCCAGGCTCAAGATCGGCTACTGCTACCTGAAGCTCGGAGATAAGACCAGGGCCGTTGCTGAATTCAAGAGGCTGTTAGCGGAATATTCGGATAGCGAATATATCCACGAGGCCAAAAGGTTAATATCCCAGCTCGAAACCCAATAAAATGCCCCTAAGAAATAGAAAAACCATTCCTCTGATCTTGCTGTTGTCTTCGATCCTTTCTGCGACGGCGGAGCCTGGTGAGCAGATTCTGACGAACCTTGAAGTCCTGAGAAGCACAGCTACTCGGGCTGTATCGGAGGCATTGAAGGGGCTTCCCCAGACGGAGCTTACATCCCCGATCCGAGTCTATCCTCAGGATGCGAATGACGCTAATTGGTTGGTGGAAGGGGTTCTCACTCAGGAACTGACACGGCAAGGCCTTCAAGTCCTCACCAATCAGGGAGGAAAAGAGGGGAACGAGTTAAGTGCTGCAACGGCTGAATTGTCCTACAGGGTCTTCGAATTCGGGGTTCATTACCTCGGCCAGGATCGGCACGGTCTGTTCGGACGCAGGTGGGTACGTCGCCTGGCCCGAACACGGATCTCCCTACAACTTGTCCGTAACGGAGAAATCCTCTGGAAGGAACAGGCCAGCTCCTTGACCAGGGATGAATTCCCTAAGGACTATCTATCCTCGATTGAGGACAAATCCTACCCGTTCACTAAGGCAGAACTCAATACCGATGGTTTGAATAAGCTTTTGGAGCCATTAATTGTCTCGCTGGTCGTGGGCGGGCTTATCTATCTATTTTATTCAGGCAGACGATAAAAGGAGGATAGGTGCCACGCTTTCTAACCCTCTGCCTCTTGGTGAGCCTCGCTGTCGCCGGATGCAATACTAAAACCGTCAAGACCGGTCTGGACGCTGAGGACCATTATTTACGGGGCGAGAAGTTTCTGAAGAAAAAGCATTATCTCCAGGCTATAGAGGAGTTCCGGATCGTCACCTATAATTTCCCAGGTTCAGATCTCGTAGATGATGCCCAGTATGGCCTTGCAGAGGTCTACTTTCTATCCGGAGATTATGTAAACGCCATATCGGAATATCAGAAGATCTTAAGGGATTACCCGTTAAGTCCTTACGTTGATGAGGCCCAGTTTAAAATAGCCCTTTCGTACTTCCATCAGTCGCTTCCCCCCCAGCTTGATCAGGAGAATACCTATAAGGCCCTCGAGGAGTTTAATCGTTTCCTTGAGGAGTATCCTTCTGACGGTGAACTGGTCGATGAGGCCAGACGGAAGATACTCGAGTGTCGCACCAAGCTGGCCGAAAAGGCCTTCCTGAATGCGAAACTTTATGAAAGACTCGGCGACTATGAGGCTGCCCTGATTTACTACGGGGAAGTGGTCTCCGAATATAGCGATACAAAGTGGTTTGCTCACGCACAGTTCGGCATCGGTGAAGTCCTGCTAAAACAGGGGAAAAAAGAGGAGGCCTTGGAGGCTTTCAAAAAAGTTTTAAACGGCAGTGAAAACAGGAAGCTTAAGAGGAAGGCCTCTAAAAGGATCGACGAGATAGTAAAAAAGAGATGAAACGAGTCGGAGTGTTAGGAGGAACGTTCGATCCCATACATATCGGACACCTGATTATAGCCGAAGAGGTTCGGACCAAGTTCACGCTCAACAAGATCCTGTTCATTCCTTCAGCCTATCCTCCGCACAAAGAGGGCCAAGATGTAACACCTGTCCATCTCAGGTATCGGATGACAGTCCTTGCAACCCAGGGTAACCCCTCCTTCGAGGTGTCATCAATAGAGCTCGATCGGCCTGGGAAGTCATATACGGTTGATACGCTGAAGGTCCTCAGGAGCTCCCTGGAGAAGGAGACCGATATCTATCTTATCATTGGAGGCGACGAAGCCCTGGATATCGCAAGTTGGAGAAGGCCCGATGAGATATTCGATCTGTGTGGGGTGATCGTTGTGAATCGTCCAGGATACGATGTTAACGTTTTAGGGGAGCGGTGGAAAGCGAGGATGACCTTTACCTTCGTTCCCCAGATCGACATCTCGTCAACCAGGATACGTGAGAAGGTCAGGCGTGGAGAGTCGATTAAGTACCTTGTCCCAGATTCGGTTGAAAGCTACATTAAAGAGCAAGGACTCTATAGGCCATAAGCGAGTTGCTCATAGAGTTCCTCCCCTCGGTCAAAGGTCTTTTGTTGACACGCCTGACAATTGTCCTTAAGAATCCTATTATATTCGGCGAACGGAGCGGCCGCGCTTCCGCTCTGACCGAGCGAAGCGGGGTGAGTCGGAGTTCACTTTTAACTCTTTCATCCCCCGAGCTACAGGCTGGGAGGCACGTCTTACCCAAGATGAAATGCTGAAGCATTAACTCCCAGTTTGTGGGGCTGGGGGAGTATTTCTTTGCTCAAGCTTTCTGGTAAAGAAAGGTTGCTTTGGAACAACCAAAGGAAAGGGAGAGGCCCGTAGCGATGCTCAATAGTAGAAACGTCCTTATAGGGTTGGTCCTCTTCCTTTTGCCGGAGATAGGGATTGCCGGCAAATGGATTCAGGGGAAAGGTCAAAAGGGCGGTATCGTCAATGATGTCGTTGTGCACCCGCGTGATCATAAGGTCATCTTTGCCGCCACCTTCAATGGTCTGTTGAGAAGTACAGATCAGGGGGAGAACTGGGAAAGATTTGGCAACGGTCTTGAAGGCCGACACGTCCGGTGCCTGGCAATCGACCGAACAGATCCCCTGAAGATGTACGCTGGCACCTATAGCGCAGGCATCTTCAAAAGTGTTGACGGGGGAGAGAATTGGACCATAGCAAACGAGGACCTGCCTGGTTCGGATGTCCGAGCAATCCTCATAGATCCTGACCGGTCTGACATACTCTATGTTGGTACCTTTGACGGAGGAGTTGCCAGAAGTTCAAACCGAGCCAAGAGCTGGCAGGATATCTCGGACGGGACCATACAGGGAAAGGTAGTCACCTTAGCCATCACCAAGGATGGACGGAAGGGTCTCCTGGCCGGAGTTTTTGGCGAGGGGTTGTTTAAAAAGACGTTCGGTAAGTTGGGCTGGATCGGAGTGGGCAAAGACTCGCTCAGTCCGGCCATAACCTGCGTACAGGTCGATCCAGTCTCGCCTGAGTTTCTGTACGTCGGTACATATGGGGAAGGGGTCTACATAAGCAGGGACGCAGGTGGTACCTGGCAGCAGAGTAACCAGGGGCTTGTAAACCTCTACGTTAAATCTTTGGCCATCGATGCCTCCGCCCCTGGAGTACTGTATATATCGACTGATGGCGGGGGTGTATTCCGGAGTTCTGACCACGGTAAATCCTGGACTCCCTACAATGACGGGCTGAGCCACAAATACGTCTATCGTGTAACTGTCACTCCGGGGGGGCAGGGGCCCATCTTCGCAGGCACCTGCTGGGGAGGTATCTGGTTCTCCTATTTTTATGTTGACTGATTCATAATTAATTGATATATTAAAGAGCACAAGGTGGGGTGTCCGAGTCCGGCTTAAGGAGACGGTCTTGAAAACCGTTGGCCGAAAGGCCCGTGGGTTCAAATCCCACCCCCACCGCTTCTTTATGGGAAAGCGATGGAGGAAACAGATTGGACACGGTAGG